>JAEZHL010000034.1 GCA_023416575.1 Pseudomonadota bacterium | reverse complement strand
GCCGGCGTGCCGATGCCACGGATGACGGGCAGCGAGGCGCGGCAGGAAGACCAGAGGGTGCGGCTTCTGGCCGTGCTCGAGGCGTCGGCAGCCTTCTTCGAGTCGCAACTCCGCAGTCCTGCTGGCCCCGAAGCGCGCCGCTACCTGGAGCGCCGCGGTCTCGACCGCGCCCCCATCGCGCGATTCAGGCTGGGCTATGCCCCCTCGGGGCGCGCCCTGCTCAAGGAGCATCTGGCCAGTAGCGGGTTCACCGTCGAGGAGATGACGCTCTCCGGAATGGTCGTCGCCGGCGAGGACATTCCGATCTCCTACGACCGCTTCCGGCATCGGGTGATGTTTCCGATCACGGACCTCAGAGGGCGCACCATCGCTTTCGGTGGCCGCGCGCTCGACCCAGATGCCCCAGCCAAGTATCTGAATTCGCCGGAAACTCCCCTCTTCCACAAAGGCGCCGTACTGTTCAATGCCGAGCGCGCCCGCGCCGCGGTCCACGACAGCGGTCACATCGTGGTGGTCGAAGGCTATATGGACGTGATCGCGCTGAGCCAAGCCGGCATCGCCAACGCCGTCGCCCCGCTCGGTACCGCGCTCACCGACGACCAGCTGCGCCTCCTCTGGCGCATGGCCCCCGAGCCCACCCTGTGCTTCGACGGCGACGCCGCGGGCAAGCGCGCCGCGCATCGCGCCCTCGATATGGCGATCGATCATCTGCAGCCGGGCCGCAGTCTGAGCTTCGCATTCCTCCCCGACGGAAACGATCCCGACGATCTGGTGCGACAGCAGGGCGCCGAGGCAATGCGGCACGTGCTGGAAAAAGCCCAGCCATTCGTTGACGTGTTGTGGGAACGCGAATGGAAGTCCGGCCAGTGGTCAACCCCTGAGCGCAGGGCATTCCTGGAAAAGCGGATAGCAACCCTGCTCGGGCGGATCACCGATATGACTGTCAGGCAGCATTATGGACATGCATTGCGGGCCAAGCTGAACGAAGCGTGGGCCGGCTTGCTTGCTGCCGGACCGGTCGAGGGACCGCACGGATCGCAGTGGGGTCGCCAGGGTGGGCGCCCCGGCATGGGGGCGAGACCGCCCGCGCGCTTTGCCAAGCCCGGTCCGGGCGGACGCCCTGTCCAGCAACGGCCGCGTCCCAGCGCCAGCCTGCGCAAGAGCTCCATGGTCGGTCAGGCCCAGGGCGCGCCTTATCGCGAGGCGTTGCTGTTGCGCACGATCATCAATCATCCCTGGCTGGTCGATGAGCACGCCGAGAAAATCGCGCTCATCGAGTTCAGCCTGACATCGCTCGAAAGGCTCAGAGACGCCATACTGTCACTGAAAAGCCACGATATTTCCCTTGACAGCTGCAGCTTGCGCTCCCAATTGGAGGCTCAAGGCTTGCAACAGGTCCTCGAGCTTGTCGAGCGGGCGATTACGCACAAGAGCGACCGATTCGCGGAGGCCGACGCGGATAGTGCCGAAGTAGAGGCTGGCTTCAGCCACGCCCTTGCACTCCACGAACGCCAGAAGGGCCTGAAGGCGGCCCTCGCAACCGCTGAACGGGAATTCCTCGCAGAGGGAAGCGAGGAATCGCTGGCTAGGATATGTGAGGTGCAGCGCCTTATCGCGAGTTTGGACCTTGTTGATGCGCCTTTGGAATATTGAACTGCCCGGGCCGACAATCCGGCAGCACCCGGAAGGGTGCGGCCTTGTCGCTTGGGTTAATCTGCGTTTGGGGCATGGGCAGACAGGCGGGCCGATGTGAAGTTGCACCTTGCGAGAGATTCAGCCTACGAGAGCTGCCCGATCGTGATGTTTCGGCCCGCGCGCCGCATCTCCGGGGATTTCGCACGGACAAGCATACCTGCGCGCCGGTCGCCCCGCCGGCGCAGACCCACCCAGGATCCGACCCGATAAATGATTGCGAGCCTGACGTTGCCTCATGTCGAACGCTTTCTCTGCTGTTGAGCCCCGTACGAAAATGACACAGAAAACCGAAGAGCAAACGCCGCCCCAGGCCGAGGTGCCGGAGCGTGACAGCCCGGTGCTCGACCTCTCCGATCAAGCGGTGAAGCGGCTGATCAAGACAGCCAAGGCGCGCGGCTATGTCACGTACGACGAGCTGAACGCGGTGCTGCCTTCCGAGGAGGTGTCCTCCGAGCAGATCGAGGATGTGATGGCCATGTTCTCGGACATGGGCATCAACGTCATCGAGAGCGAGGAAGGCGAGGAAGGCTCGCAGGACGACGACGGAGCCGACGAGGAGGAGGGTCGCGCCCTCACCACCCAGACTCTGCCCGCAAAGTCCGACGTGCGCCCGGAGCCGGTGGACCGCACCGACGACCCGGTCCGCATGTACCTGCGCGAGATGGGCTCGGTGGAGCTACTTTCCCGCGAGGGCGAGATCGCCATCGCCAAGCGCATCGAGGCCGGCCGCGAGGCGATGATCGCCGGCCTGTGCGAGAGCCCGCTCACCTTCCAGGCCATCATCATCTGGCGTGACGAGCTCAACGACGGCAAGGTCCTGCTCAGGGACATCATCGACCTCGAGGCCACCTACGAAGGTCCCGAGGGCAAGGGCGCCCCGATGATGGGGGCCGATGGCGAAGCCGAGGAAGCCGAGCCCGTGGAGAATGGCGCCAATGGCGCCCGTCCGGGCCAAGGCGAGGCGGAGGAAGAGGAAGACTTCGAGAACGCCCTGTCGCTGGCGGCGATGGAGGCCGAGCTGAAGCCGAAGGTGCTCGAGACCTTCGATCGGATCGCCTCGACGTATAAGCGGCTGCGTAAGCAGCAGGACCGCAACCTGGAGATGCAGGTGGCGGGTGAGCAGGGCTCGCGTCAGCATCAGAAGGCCTACGCCAAGCTGCGCGAGGAGATCATCTCCGACGTCAAGAGCCTCTCGCTCAACAACAACCGTATCGAAAGCCTCGTCGAGCAGATCTACGCGATCAACAAGCGGCTGATCGGGATGGAAGGGCAGCTGATGCGGCTCGCCGACAGCTACGGCGTCCCCCGCCCCGACTTCATGAACGAGTATTACGGCAACGAGCTTGACCAGACCTGGCTCGACCGCGTGGCCAAGCTCGGCAAGAAGGGCTGGGTGAACTTCGTCGGCAAAGAGCGCGACCGTATCGAGGAGATCCGCGGCGAGATCCACAATCTGGCGAGCGAGACCGGCCTCGAGATCCCTGAGTTCCGCCGCATCGTCAAGAGCGTCCAGAAGGGTGAGCGCGAGGCCCGGCAGGCCAAGAAGGAAATGGTCGAGGCCAACCTGCGCCTCGTCATCTCGATCGCCAAGAAGTATACAAACCGCGGATTGCAGTTCCTGGATCTCATCCAGGAGGGCAACATCGGCCTGATGAAGGCCGTCGACAAGTTCGAGTACCGCCGCGGCTACAAGTTCTCGACCTACGCGACGTGGTGGATCCGGCAGGCGATCACCCGCTCGATTGCGGACCAGGCGCGCACCATCCGCATTCCCGTGCACATGATCGAGACGATCAACAAGATCGTGCGCACGAGCCGGCAGATGCTGCACGAGATCGGCCGCGAGCCGACGCCGGAGGAGCTGGCCGAAAAGCTCGCCATGCCGCTCGAGAAGGTGCGCAAGGTGCTGAAGATCGCCAAGGAGCCGATCAGCCTCGAGACGCCGATCGGCGACGAGGAGGA
>JAEZHL010000285.1 GCA_023416575.1 Pseudomonadota bacterium | reverse complement strand
CGGCGAAAAGATCGAGGCCGCGGGTGACATGCGTGACGCCCTGCCGCGCATCGTCCACGACGACGGCCAGATGATAGCTCGCCGGAATATCCTTACGCACGATCACCACATCCCCCCACCGCTCCGGGCGCGCCGGAATTGAGCGAGCATAGCTGCCAGCGCGATCGATCTCGGTGAAGGACAATGTCTCACCGCCAAGGACATCCTGCGCCATGGCGATCGCCCGCGCCATATCGAACCGCAATGCAAAGGATTGCTGGCTTGCCATGCGCCGCTCCACCTCCTCCGCAGCGAGACGATGGTCGGCGCGTGCAATGAGTGGCGCCCCATCAGGATCACTGGCTTCTGGCTTGTCGCCCGAAACGGCGGCCAACTCTGCGCGGGTCAGGAAGCAGGGGTAGAGCAGGCCGAGGCGCTCGAGTTTCCGCGCCGCGATCCTGTAATCATCGAAGTGCTCGGACTGGCGCAGCACCGGCTCCTCCCACGAGATGCCGAGCCACGCCAAGTCCGCGAGAATGCCCTCCACATACGCCGGCCGCGTGCGATGGATATCGATGTCCTCGATCCGGAGCAGAAAGCGACCGCCAAGCCGTCGCGCCATCTCGAACCCCGTCAGCGCCGACAAAGCGTGACCGAGATGCAGCTCGCCATTCGGGCTCGGCGCGAAGCGGAAAACCGGTTTATCCATGTCTTTTGGGGATACGAATCCTAGTCGCAACGTCCCGTTTGCCGGCGGCCGACCCGGTAGTGGCGATGAATGTCTTCGACGACCCGATCGTAGAACCGCTTCCTCGCTACCGGGTAGAACATTTGCCAGCCATAGATGTAGCGACCATCGCACACGAACGTGATGCGCTCATAGAACACCTGGTTGCCCTTGATGCCAGACAGCACGAACCAGTTTTCCCGAACGGGCGTGTAGTCGAATCTCGCCCCCGCGTAGGTCTGCTCCATGACGAAGCGGCGGTAGGAGTCGAGCGTCTCCCCGGTTTCGTTCGATCCCGCGACGGCGCTCAGGCGGGCTTGCCCGTCTCGCGAGATCCAGACATTTCCGGCCTCCGGATTGCGCGATATGCCCTCGACGAAAACATCTGCCGGCACTTGCAGCGAGAACCCGTGCTTCTCATTACGATACTCCTGCACCGGGCCAGCCTGCACGACGGTCACTACGCCAAACGCCAAAAAGGCAGCAGTCGTGCTGACCAGCCAACGACCGGCACGCCAGAATGCTGATTGTGCTTCGATCATGTTTTCATCATCGAGCCGAACGAGGTTAGGCTAGGTCTCAACGCCCATATTAACCAAAGGTAACGCAAAAAGCCGGTGGGGAATGGCAAAGTCACGAGCGAATGACCGCGTGCTGCCGGTCTACTCCATCATCGAAACCGAGGACGACATTCGGGCCGGCATGCGCGCCCTGCGCCGCAAATGCGCGCATCTGCGCCGGGTGCACGACCTGACCGGCGATCCGCCGTTGCGGCGACGGCCGGCCGGATTTGAAGGACTCTGCCGCATCATCGTCGGGCAGCAGCTCTCGACCGCGAGCGCAGCGGCCATCTGGTCACGTCTAGAGGCCGAGATCGCGCCAGCAAGCCCCTCGAATCTGCTGGCGATGAGCGATGAGGCCCTGCGCGCCGTCGGCCTGTCAGCACCGAAGATCCGCACACTCCGCAGCGTCGCGCAGGCCGCAGCCGATGGCTTGCTCGCCATCGAAAACCTCGGCTCCCATCCCGACGAGGCGGTGCATGAACAGCTCACCGGCATTCCGGGTATAGGCCCTTGGACGGCCGACATTTTCATCATGTTCTGCCTCGGCCGGCGGGATGCCTTCGCCGCGGGCGATCTGGCGCTACAGGTCGCCGCGCAAGGCGCGCTCAATCTCGAGCAAAGGCCCACGGCTCCCGAGTTGCTGGAGCTGGCCGAGCGCTGGCGTCCATGGCGAGCAGTGGCCGCACGGCTGCTGTGGGCATATCATCCGATCCTCAAGAAGCAGCAGCGCTCCGCTACACCGCTCTGACATCGAAGGGCCCGCATGCGAAAGCTCGATGGACCGCGCCGGGAGCCGCGCCAGCCCGCTGACCGGCTGGTCGTTCTCCTGCATGGTTACGGCGCCAATGGAGAAGACCTGATCGCCCTTGCCGACGCACTCGAGGCGAGGCTCCCCAGGACCGTATTCGTCGCTCCCGATGCTCCCGAGCCGTTGCCCGGTGCGGGCTTCGGAGCGCGGCAGTGGTTCGATCTCACCTTTCGCGATCCGGGCGAGCTTTGGCGGGGGGTCAACCACGCCCGACCGGCCCTCGAACGGTTCCTCGATGCCGAACTCGCGCGCTACCGGTTACCGGCTCACGCAATGGCACTGGTCGGTTTCAGCCAGGGCACCATGATGGCGCTGCACGTCGCCTTGAGGCGCAACGAAGCGCCGGCGGCGATCGTCGGCTTTTCGGGCCTGATCGCGGGGCCGGAGCATCTGGCCGGTGAGATCGCATGCCGACCGCCGGTTCAGCTCATCCACGGTGCCGAGGACGATCTCATTCCCATCGAAGCAATGCATTTCACACGCGAGGTTCTGGCCGAGGCACAGGTTCCGGTGGAATGGCACGAGCGCCCGGGTCTTGGCCACGGTATCGATCCGGCGGGGCTCGCACTGGCAGGCGGTTTCCTATCCGAGATGCTCGCGTCCGGCGCCGATCGCTGAGCCATCCCGCCGCCAGTTTGCTGTGACAATTCGCAATTGATGCGATGCACGCCCGATCTTCACAGAGCTGACATGCAGCTATAGTATCGTTTCCCAGCGCGAGTGCGACGTGCAGAACTCGGTCCGAAAGGATTGGAGTGCGGGAAGCACAGACGTGAGAGCAGCAGCGACACCGCCGGAGTCCATGCCGGCCCTGGTCCTGAACGCCGACTTCCGGCCACTCAGCTATTATCCACTCTCGTTGTGGAGCTGGCAGGACACGATCAAGGCGGTCTTTCTGGACCGTGTGAATATCGTTTCCGAATACGACAGGTATGTGCGCAGCCCGTCGTTCGAGATGCGCATTCCGAGCGTTGTCGCGCTGAAAACCTATGTCCGGCCAGCGCTCTATCCGGCATTCACACGATTCAACGTTTTCCTTCGCGACCGCTTCACTTGCCAATACTGCGGCGCCAAGGACGACCTGACGTTCGATCATCTCATTCCACGCTCGCGCGGCGGCCAGACACGGTGGGATAACGTCACGACAGCGTGCGCCCCGTGCAATCTCGCCAAGGGCGGCGCAATGCCGGACAAGGCGGGCATGAACCCAATGCAGCATCCCTACCGCCCGACGGTGTTCGAGCTGCACCGGAACGGCCGGCTATTTCCGCCGAACTATCTCCACGAAAGCTGGCTCGATTACCTTTACTGGGATACCGAGCTCGAACCGTAGCGCCCCGCCGCCGTCGCCCCATCGCGAATTGCGCTTGAGCTACAAAAAAGCCCCGGCGTGCTGCCAGGGCGGGTATCGGATCGTTCACGAGGGGATAGTTGCCAGCCGGGTGTTATGCCGCCCGTCGGACCTCGCGCAGGCAAAGGCGCTCCGCGATCGCGTCGACCACCTTACTCCAGCTCATGTCATCGGTCGTACTGAGCCCGAATGCGATGGCCGCGTCGGCAGGTGTGCCGCCGTCGCGAAACACCCGAGCGCAGATCTGGCGCGCGACACCAACAGCCGAGTGCCATTGCAGCGGATTGATATGATTGCGATTCATAACACTTGCCTCACATCTGGACGCGGCGCACCGCCGGATACTGATCCTGCCGGGCGCACCTTGCCGTCGGCAAATGCGCCTCAGCCACCTTGTGTGGGTGGCAAACACGCCCGGCGCTCTGGCATCACTACGCGGGACCGTGCAATGTGAAGCCTTCGAGGAGACCGTTGTCGTACGCCGTGCGTGCTTGCCAACTCGCGGGAAGCGAAACCTGCCTCCAATCCTTCTTCATGTTTCCGCCGACTGAACCGGTTCGATCAGTTGCTGGCTGGGTATCGCCGCCGGGGCCTTGCGCCCTTGGCTCAACTCGCTCAGCACGGATCCCACCACTTCATGTAGCGGACGCCACGGGCCTGGGCCCTGACCTGCCAATTGCACGCTCACTTACGCCTCACTTCAGACTCAAGGACTGATACTGGGCTGCAGACGCAGAACTGGTTCACTGCAGACGCTTGATCGAATGCAACTGCGGCGCTCTCCCGATTGGTCCGGTAGTCTTGTGCTGACGATCCGAGGGCCGCATCGTTGCAGCAAGACGGTCCGTGATCTTTGCGAGCCGCTCAGCGATACGCTTACTCTTCTTCGCTGCAGCGGCCCGCCTGATTGCTAGAAATGCATGCCGAAGCGCATTTCTTGGAGAAGTGCCGTACGCCAACTCGACAGGACGCAACTCAACGCAACTGGTACGCGAACGCGGCAACATGAACTCGGCTGCCCTGACTCCTGGTGCCGGTACGCTGACATCACGAGCGATACGCTTGAACAAAGACCGCGGCAGAAGCATGCGGGAGGACGCGGGACGCGATACGCTGGACACTGCTACCCTCCTCACCGTTACGCGCTTGTTCTTACTGTGTTCCGCGAACGAGATAAACTTAACCCTTGCCGTGTGACCGGATGGTGACACGTTTTGGGCCAAGCCAAGGTTTTTCACTGATAGATTGTTCAGCTTTGGATAACGCCGGGACTCGCGGCGTGATCGCTTGACGGCGCGATTTCAGGCCCGCTGCCAGCTCAGGCGAGCCGCCGTCATAAGGCTGAGTGTCAGGACGAGCGACAACGCGGCATTCCAACCAGCGAGCGACAGGCCCAGGAAGCTCCAAGCCGCCTCGTCGCAACGGATGACCTTCACGCTCTCGAGCTGTTTCAGCAGGCCACCGGGACCCGAGGACAATGGCTGAAGCGCCAGTTGGCAGGTGTCCGGCCCTTGCCAGAGCTTCCATTCGACACCAGCGTGATAGACGCCGAGACCCGCATTCGCGAGAAACCCGAGCGCAACGGCCGCGAAGAGCGCCGCCGCGATCTTCCTTTGCCCCGTGCTGACCAGCACGAGTGCGCCAAAGAGGACAGGGATTCCAAGATAATAGGCGTAGCGCTGCTCGAGGCAGAGCGGGCAAGGCCGGTAGCCGCCCAGGTGCTCGAAGCCGAGCGCGGCCAGGATGATGGCAGCCGCAGCAATCAGGGCGGCGGCACCCCACCGGTAGGCCGGATCTCGTTCGGGCGCGGACAGTTTCGAGGTCATGGATTCACACAAGATATCGGAGGGCGACGAAACCTCCGATCAGCAATACCAGAAATATGGTCGTCAAAAGCCCCAAGCGCCGCTCGATAAAATCGCGGATCGGCGGTCCGTACCAGTAGAGAAGCCCGCTCACCAGGTAGAAGCGCAGGCCGCGCGCGGCAATGCTGGCCAGAATGAAGACCAGAATATTGAGCTGCGTGACACCGCTGGAGATCGTGATGACCTTATAGGGGAAAGGCGTCACACCGAAGAAGAAGACGATCAGGGCCCCGTATTCGTTGTACTGGCTCGCGAAATGCTCGAACTTGTCGCCATAGCCGTACAGGTCGAGCAGAAACTGGCCGACGACATCGAACAGAAGAAGCCCGATGAGATAGCCGGCGACCCCGCCCAGCACCGACCCGACGGTCGAGAGCGTGGCATAGGTCCAGGCCTTGACCCGGTTGGCGAGCACCATGGGCATCAGCATGACATCGGGAGGGATCGGGAACACCGAGCTCTCGATGAAGGATACCCAAAACAGCGCCTGCGGAGCCTTCTTGTGGCCCGCAAGCTCCATCGTCCAGTCGTACAGCCTTCTGATCATGGCGGGCAACTCCATATGCTGCCCGAGGCCAGGAGTCTACTTCGGGACATCGATTTCGCTCGAAGGATCTACTGCTGTGGCAGGAACACGCCTTTCATCCGGCGCGCGCGAAGCTGGCGGACAGGCGCAGGACAAGCTCGTTGAGGACCATGCGGCCGGATGCCGTAGCCTTGATGCGGCGGCCGTCATCCGACACGGCAAGCTCGCCCTGCTCGACCAGCTCTGAAACGGCAGCAGGACTCGGCCGCACACCGCCAAGCCGTTCGAGGCGGCCGAGATCAACGCCCTCCTCGAGCCGCAACCCCATCAAGAGCGCTTCGTCCGCCTGCTCGGCAGTCGAAAGCGCCTCCGAGGTGACGAGCCCATGGCCGCAGTCCTCAACAGCCGCCACCCAGCGCTCCGGCGCGCGCTCGCTCATGGTCGCCAGCCGCACCCCGTCGGCGATGAGGCGACCATGCGCGCCGGGACCAATGCCCGCGTACTCGCCATAGCGCCAATAGAGCAGATTGTGCCGGCTCTCCTCGCCCGGTTTGGCATGGTTCGAGACCTCGTAGGCGGGTAGACCGTGCGCCGCCGTCAGCTCGTTGGTCATGGCATAGAGCAGACCTGCCTGATCGTTGTCGGGCACCCGCAGCTTGCCTGCCGCATAGAGAGCGGCGAAGGGCGTGCCATCTTCGATTGTGAGCTGGTAGAGGGACAAATGCCCGCCCGACAGGTCCAGCGCTTCCTTGAGCTCAGATTCCCAGGCCTCGAGTGATTGCCCGGTGCGAGCATAGATCAAATCGAAGCTGAAACGCGAGAACGTGCTGCTGGCCACCTGCAGCGCCGCCTTGGCTTCGGCGACCGTGTGCAAACGGCCGAGCTGCTTCAGATCCGCGTCGCGCAGGGCCTGCACGCCGAGCGAGACCCGATTGACCCCGGCTGCCCGGTAGCCGCGGAACCGGCCCGCCTCGACACTCGATGGGTTCGCCTCGAGCGTCACCTCGGCATCGCGCTCGACGGACCAGAGACGCGCGATCTCATCCAGGATGCCGCCCACCGTCGCCGGTTGCATCAGCGAGGGAGTACCGCCGCCGATGAAAATGCTGGAGACGCTGCGCGTCCCGATCCGCTCCCGGGTGGTTGCGAGCTCGCGCCGGAAGGCCGCCAGGAACCGCGCTTCATCGACGCCGCCGATGCGCACGTGGCTGTTGAAGTCGCAGTACGGGCACTTCGACGCGCAGAATGGCCAGTGGATATAAACCCCGAAGCCTGCCTCGTCAGGATTGCCGGCCGCTGAGGCAGGCGTCCACGAAGAGTGCGAAGGCCCGGGCGCGGTGACTGATTGCATGCTTGGCTGCCGGGTCCATTTCGCCGAACGTCAGGGCTTCGCCGTCCGGCTGGAACATGGGATCATAGCCAAATCCCTGGGCACCGCGCGGCGGCCACACGAGTCGGCCGAATACCTTTCCCTCGAAGATGTGCGCTACCCCGTCGGGCCACGCAAGGCTCAAGGCGCAGGTGAAATTGGCGCGGGGGCCTGCGCCGGACCAGGCGCCGCGCTTGGTGAGCTCATCCGCGACCCGCTTCATGGCAGCACCGAAGTCCTTCGACGGCCCGGCCCAGCGCGCGGAGTAGACACCGGGATCGCCCCCGAGAGCTTCGACTTCGAGGCCGGAATCGTCCGACAATGCCGGCAACCCTGATGCCGTTGCAGCTGCCACGGCCTTCAGGCGGGCGTTACCGGCGAAGGTGGTTTCCGTCTCCTCCGGCTCGGGCAAGCCGAGCGCCCCAGCCGAGACCACATCGAGCCCGAACGGCGCGACGAGATCAGCGATCTCGCGCAGCTTGCCCGGATTGTGGCTGGCGACGACCAGCCGTGTCCCCTTGTCCAGTCGTTGCATTATGCCAGCCCCCAGATGCGCGGCTCTGCGAACTCCAGGCAGTTGCCTGAGGGATCGCGGAAATAGATCGAGCGGCCGCCATTCGGCCACTCGAAATCCGACTCGACGCCGACACCCTTGTCGATGAGCAGCCGGCGCCACGCCTCGATCTCATCGGAAGAAGCCCGGAAACAGACGTGACCGCGACCCTGAGCACCATGCGTTGGAACTGGCAGCGCGCCGGGCGCCGGCGGCTTAGCGGTCGCTTCCGGGTTGAACAGCAGCAGGACCTGGTTGCCGCACCGGTAGAACAGCTGTCGCCCAGGAGCTTTCGAGAACGGCTCCAATCCCAGAACGTCGCGATAGAAGCGCTCCGCAGCTGCAAGGTCGCTGACGTAAAGCACGGTCTCGAGGATTCCAGCCGGCGTCATCGCCTCACCCTTGCGGTTGGTCCTCGTCCGTCAACGCGGACCAGGTAGCGAAGCGACCGCCAATCCCGGATCCAGCGTAACGTCCGGAGAACACGCTATAGAGCGCCTTCGCCAGTTCTAACGCTGGGTCCCGGAACTTCGTCGATCTGAAACGCGGCTCATCGCCCGGGAGACGACGGAGGCCACCCTAAGCCACCGTCAGCTGCTGCAGCGCCACCAGCTCCTTGATGCCCTTGCGCGCGAGCGCCATCAGCTCGTCGAAGCGCTCCTGGCTAAACGGGGTCTTCTCAGCCGTGCCCTGCACCTCGACGATGCCACCGGTCCCCGTCATGACGAAATTGGCGTCGGCGTCGGCCTCCGAATCCTCGGCATAGTCGAGATCGAGAACCGGCTCTCCCAGGTAAAGGCCCGCTGAAACAGCGGCGACCTGGTCCTTGAGCACACCGTTGCCGATCATGTCCCGCGCGCGCATCCACTGCAGACAATCGTGCAGGGCGACCCAGGCGCCGGTGATCGCGGCCGTCCGGGTGCCGCCATCGGCCTGCAACACATCGCAGTCAACCGAGATCTGGCGCTCGCCGAGCTTCTGCAGATCAACAACGGAGCGGAGCGACCGGCCGATGAGGCGCTGGATCTCCTGGGTGCGCCCGGACGGATGACCGATGGACGCCTCGCGCCGCGTGCGCTCAGTCGTGGCACGTGGCAGCATGCCGTATTCAGCCGTCACCCAGCCGCGCCCCTGGTTCTTGAGCCAGGGCGGCACGCGCTCCTCGAGGCTCGCCGTGCACAGGACGTGCGTGTTTCCGAACTTGATCAGGCAGGAGCCTTCCGCATGGATGGAGAACCCACGCTCGAAAGAGACGCGGCGGAGCTCGTCGTGATTGCGTTTCGAGGGTCGCATGGCTTTGTCTTCGGGTTGGGCGTCGCAGCCGGCCGATCGTCGGCCAAGCACCTAGTGCGCGGCACCCTAGGCGAGGGCTGCGCGACGTTCAACCGCAATCGAGCAGGGATTTGACGGGGCCGGTAGCGCTAGCCTAAAATCAGAGCCAAGTTGTTTGGTGGAAGAACAAGCAGCTTCCACGAGAAGCATGACCGGAAAAGTCAACGAGCTTAAGAAGCTCAACGAGCGCTCTCGCGCCATATTCCGTCAGATCGTCGAGACATATCTCGCGACCGGCGAGCCTGTTGGCTCGCGCAATCTCTCGCGCCATTTGCCGATGACGCTCTCGCCAGCGTCGGTGCGCAACGTGATGTCCGACCTGGAGCAGCTCGGGCTGATCTTCGCCCCGCACACGTCAGCCGGCCGACTGCCGACGCACATGGGGCTGCGCCTGTTCGTCGATGGCCTGCTGGAGCTCGGGGACCTCACCGAGGACGAGCGCCGGCGAATCCAGTCGCAGATCGGGATCAACCGGGAAAAGTCGATCGATCAGCTCCTTGCCGAGGCCAGCGAGATGATCTCGGGCCTGTCGCATTGCGCGGGTGTCGTGCTGACCGAAAAGCAAGTGAGCCGGCTGAAACACATCGAATTTGTGCCGCTCGAGCCCGGTCGGGCGCTCGTCGTGCTCGTCGGCGACGATCAGACGGTAGAGAACCGCATCATCGCCCTGCCGCCGGGCTTACCGCCCTCGGCCCTTGTGGAGGCCGCCAACTACCTCAACGCGCACGTGCGTGGGCTGTCGATCGACGAGGCCCGCAGCCATATCGAGAAGCAGGTGGCGACGGCGCGGGCGGAGCTCGACACGCTGACGCGTAAAGTCATCGAAGCAGGGCTCGCCGAGTGGTCCGGGGCGCTCGGCGACCGGCAAAGCCTGATCGTTCGTGGACAATCCAACCTGCTCAAGGATCTGACTGCCATCGAGGAGCTGGAGCGGATCCGCCAGCTGTTCGAGGATCTTGAGACCAAGCGCGAGCTGATCCAGCTCCTCGGCCTCGCAGATCGGGCAGAGGGGGTTCGCATCTTCATCGGCTCGGAGAACAAGCTGTTCTCCCTGTCCGGCTCGTCGTTGATCGTCGCGCCGTTCGAGGACGAGACACGCAAGGTCGTGGGAGTTCTCGGCGTTATCGGGCCAACGCGACTCAATTACGCCCGGATCATTCCGATGGTGGACTACACCGCCCGATTGGTCGGCCGGCTGCTCACTTGATTTTTCCCAGCCCCCACCCATCATACCCGGGCGGATTCTGAGGCTGCCCTGTCAGCCTCGCTCGTGTACAGCTTGCACAAGACGTGATTCTCGAGGACCCATGAGCGCGAAGCCTGGCCCAGAGGCCCCCAATTCCAATCCCGACAGAGCAGCGGAAGCCAGCAATTCCGAAATGCCGCCGGAGGGCAATCAGCCGCAGCCGGCCAGTGATTCGAGTGCAGGACCCGCAGGAGGGAGCACCGAGACAGCAGCGGCTGACGCGCGCATCAGCGAGCTCGAGGGCCAAGTTGCCGATCTCACCGATCGCCTGCTCCGGACGCATGCGGAAATGGACAACATCCGCAAACGCGCCGAGCGCGAGAAGGGCGACACCGCCAAGTATGCGATCACCAAGTTCGCGGGCGACGTCGCGGGCCTGACGGACAACTTCCAGCGCGCCGTGTCGGCGGTGCCGGCCGGTGCAGCCGATCAAGATCCGGCGTTGAAGGCGCTGATCGAGGGCGTGGAGATGGTGGAGCGCGAGTTCCTCAATGTTCTCGAGCGTCACGGCGTCAAGCGCGTCGAGGCGAAGGGCCAGCCGTTCAACCCGCACCTGCACGATGCCGTTATGGAGCAGCAGAACGCGGACGTGCCAAACGGCACCGTCGTTCAGGTGTTCCAGCAGGGCTTCACGATCGAGGATCGCGTGCTGCGGCCCGCGATGGTCGTCGTCTCGAAGGGTGGGCCGAAGGCGCAACCGGCAGCCGCGGCATCAGCCGCCCCGGCCGAGACCCCGAGCCAAGCCGAGCGGCCGTCAGAGCCACCGGCTTCCGCCGCCCCTGAAGAGGGGAAAGGGGATGCCGGCTCCCAGGACGATGGCCAGTCGCAGAGCTAACGGCCGGCAGGACTGGCATGCGCGCCAGGCCGCGTCACCCGCCGCAAAGTGAGGTTGATGCGGCCACCTGCTGGAACCAGGCGCGACGTCCCGCTCAGAATGCGGTCGATGCCATGATACGCGTGCCGGGCCGCGCCGCCGAGAACGACGACGTCACCCGATTTCAGAATGAGCCGCGTTTTCGGGTCCGACCGCTTTGGGCCGCCGATGTGAAAGACAGCGTCATCGCCCAGAGAAACGGAAACGACCGGCGCCAGGGTGTCCTCCTCATCGGCGTCGACATGACAACCGAGCTTGGACCCCGGACTGTAGAAATTGACCAAGCAAGCTTCGGGCGGCGCCGGATAACCGGCGACATCGTCCCAGAGGGCGAGGAGCATGTCGGGAACTGGCGGCCACGGCACGCCTGTCATCGGGTGCATCGCCTGATACCGATAGCCGCGATCCTTGTCCGTCACCCAGCCCAGCGGCCCGGCATTCGTCATCTCGACCGAAAGCAGCTTGCCCGTTCGTGGCATGGCCGGGCGAAAAGGCGGCGCGCCGCGCGCAATTTCGCCCACGCGCGCCAGCAACTCGGTTTGCTGATGCGGGTCGAAATACCCGGAAAGATGGGAAAATCCGCTGGGCGCCATTTCCGACTCGCATCGTCAGACTTAATAGGGCCAAAAAGCCAGATGTGGTGGTTCTGCGGCTATCCGCAACGGCCCGAAGCAGGCATAGTGCGGTCCGCTCACTCCGTCGCCATTTTTGTAACAACGACATCATGCACTGCCGTTGCAGCCCCAATCACCCCCGCTTATATACCCGCTGACCTACTGCAAGTGCTCCAGGGGGCCGCGTCACCAACCCCGATTGGGAAGGGGGGCTTCGCCGGGCGCCATTTATTTGGGCCCGGGCGGTCAGCCGAACGAAGAGAGGAATAGGCCGACATGTCAAAAGTGATTGGAATTGACCTCGGAACGACGAACTCGTGCGTAGCCGTCATGGAAGGCGGCCAGCCCAAGGTCATCGTCAACGCAGAAGGCATGAACACGACGCCCTCTGTTGTCGCGTTCACTGAGGACGGAGAGCGGCTCGTAGGCCTGCCCGCGAAGCGTCAGGCGGTCACTAATCCGACCAACACCCTATTCGCCATCAAGCGCCTCATCGGCCGTCGGTTCGACGATCCGCTGGTCGAGAAGGACAAGAAGCTCGTTCCCTACAACATCGTCAAAGGTCCCAATGGTGACGCCTGGGTCGCCACCAAGGACGGCAAGCAGTATTCACCGCAAGAAATTTCGGCTTTCATTCTGCAGAAGATGAAGGAGACGGCTGAGTCTTACCTCGGCCACGCCGTGACGCAGGCCGTCATCACGGTCCCGGCTTATTTCAACGACGCCCAGCGTCAGGCGACGAAGGACGCCGGCAAGATCGCGGGCCTCGAGGTCCTGCGCATCATCAACGAGCCGACCGCGGCCGCGCTGGCCTACGGTCTCGACAAGAAGAAAGAGAGCAAGACGATCGCCGTCTACGACCTCGGCGGCGGTACGTTTGACATCTCCATCCTCGAGATCGGCGAGGGCGTCTTCGAGGTGAAGTCGACCAACGGCGACACCTTCCTCGGCGGCGAAGACTTCGACATGAAGCTCGTCAACTATCTCGCCGACGAGTTCAAGAAAGAGAACGGCATCGACCTGCGCGGCGACAAGCTCGCCCTTCAGCGCCTCAAGGAGGCGGCCGAAAAGGCCAAGATCGAACTGTCCTCGACCACGCAGACTGAAATCAACCTGCCGTTCATCACGGCCGACCAGTCGGGTCCGAAGCACCTGACGATGAAGCTGACCCGCGCCAAGCTGGAGAGCCTCGTCGAGGACCTGATCAACAGGACGCGCGCGCCCTGCAATCAGGCGCTCAAGGACGCGGGCCTGAAGGCTGCCGAGATCGATGAGGTCGTGCTCGTCGGCGGCATGACGCGCATGCCGCGTGTGCAGCAGGTCGTGAAAGAGCTGTTCGGCAAGGAGCCGCACAAGGGCGTCAACCCCGACGAGGTGGTTGCCGTCGGCGCTGCGATCCAGGGCGGCGTGCTCAAGGGAGAGGTCAAGGACGTCCTGCTGCTCGACGTGACGCCACTGTCGCTCGGCATCGAAACGCTGGGCGGTGTGTTCACGCGCCTGATCGACAGGAACACGACCATCCCGACGAAGAAAAGCCAGGTCTTCTCGACCGCAGACGACGGGCAGACCGCGGTGACCATCCGCGTGTTCCAGGGTGAACGCGAAATGGCTGCGGACAACAAGCTCTTGGGCAATTTCGACCTCGCCGGCATTCCGCCCGCACCGCGCGGCGTGCCGCAGATCGAAGTGACCTTCGACATCGACGCCAACGGCATCGTCAACGTCTCGGCCAAGGACAAGGGCACCGGCAAGGAGCAGCAGATCCGCATCCAGGCCTCCGGCGGCCTGTCTGACGCCGACATCGAGAAGATGGTGAAGGAAGCCGAGCAGTTCGCGACCGAAGACAAGAAGCGCCGCGAACTGGCCG
>JAEZHL010000274.1 GCA_023416575.1 Pseudomonadota bacterium | reverse complement strand
CGCCGGCTCACCGCCCTCAATCCGAGAACGGGTCCTTCATCAGGATCGTGTCGTCGCGCTCGGGGCTCGTCGACAGCAACGTCACCGGGCACTCGATCAGCTCCTCGATCGTGCGCACGTACTTGACCGCCTGCGCCGGCAGGTCGGCCCAGGAGCGCGCGCCCCGCGTCGACTGAGACCAGCCTTCGAACGTCTCGTAGATCGGCTCGACGCGCGCCTGGGCGTTGTGGCCGGCAGGCAGGCGGTCGATGCGCTCGCCATCGAGGCGGTAGCCGACGCAGACCTTGAGCTCTGAAAAGCCGTCGAGCACGTCGAGCTTGGTCAGGGCGATGCCATCGATCCCCGATACCTTGATCACCTGCCGCACGAGGCAGGCATCGAACCACCCGCAGCGGCGCTTGCGACCAGTGACGGTGCCGAACTCATGGCCACGCTGGCCGATCAGGTCGCCCGTCTCGTCGTGCAGCTCCGTCGGAAACGGCCCCGCTCCGACTCGGGTCGTGTACGCCTTGGCGATGCCGAGAATGTAAAGGAGGGCATTCGGCCCGATGCCGGAGCCCGTCGCAGCCTGCGCCGCGACCGTGTTCGAGGACGTCACGAACGGATAGGTGCCGTGGTCGACGTCGAGCAGCGCGCCCTGCGCCCCCTCGAACAGGATACGGCTGCCCGCCTTGCGATGCTCGTCGAGCAGCTCCCAGGTCACGTCCATGTAGGCGAGGATCTTCGGCGCGATGTCCGTCAGTTCCTGCATCAGGGTGTCTTTGGAGATCTCGGGCTGGCCGAGTCCACGCCGCAGCGCGTTGTGATGCACGAGGATGCGGTCCACCTTGGGACCGAGCGTGCCGAGGTTCTTCAGATCCTGCACGCGGATGGCGCGCCGGCCCACCTTGTCCTCGTAGGCGGGGCCGATGCCGCGGCCAGTCGTGCCGATCTTCGAATCTCCTGCCGCCTGCTCACGGATCGCATCCAGCTCCCGGTGCAGTGGCAGGATCAGCGTCGCGTTCTCGGCGACCCGCAGGTTGTCGCGCGAGATGGCAACGCCCTGCTTCTTGAGCCGCTCGATCTCCTCAGCACGGGCCCACGGATCAATGACGACGCCATTGCCGATGACGGCGAGTTTGCCTGGACGGACGACTCCCGACGGCAGCAGCGACAGCTTGTATGTCTCACCGCCGATGACGAGAGTATGGCCGGCATTGTGTCCTCCCTGGAAGCGCACCACGACGTCGGCGCGCTCCGACAGCCAGTCCACGATCTTGCCCTTGCCTTCGTCGCCCCACTGGGCGCCGACAACCACGACGTTCGCCATTGCTGGTCCCTATGTCACAAATTGACCCCGGCTATGCGCCAGGGTCTTGCAGGTCTCTATAACTCAAACAGGAGGGGGCCGCACTACGTCGGCAGCGCGCAGTCAGGGACTGAACGTGATGTCTTTCGCCGCGGGCCAGGTGACGCGGTAGCCGAACTCGATCACGCGCTCCTCGTCGGGCGCGAGCTTGTCGTCCCAGGCCAGGAGGCCGCGCTTGTCCTCGACGTCGCGCCGTGTCGGTGGCGCCCGGCCGATCAGCTCGACCTTGATCTCCTGGTTGAGCGAGGCCGGAATCTGGTCGAGCACCGTGAACGCGATCGGCCGCTCGTGCAGGTTCTTGACCGTAATGCGATAGTTGCGCTGGTCAGTCCGTGACGTGGAGATGAGCCCCGTCTCGCCGCGCTTCTCGTCGGCGATAGCGTAGCGGATGCGCACTGCGTCATCCATGCCGAAGCCAAGCTCGTGCTCGTCGCCGCCGGCAAGCTGCGGCAGCCGGCCCGTGCCAACGAACGTCTGGTCGCGGAACAGCGAGATCTGCCCCGGCAGGAAGACGCTCGTCTTGGGCAGCACCACTTTCGCGTAGAGGAAGGCGCGCTCGTCGCGCTTCGGCACCGCACGTACCAGCAGCGTCGGCTCGAGCTTCGACTCGTCGATGACGACCCGCTTCATCTCGCCGGTATTCTCGATCGTCGCGCGGCCGGACACGGCGAACGTTGCCGCGAACTCGGACGTGGTCGCCACCGCCATCGTTTCGCCAGCTGCCACCATCTGGGGTGCAGGGGCAGGCGGTGGGGCGCTCGCCAGACTGCGCATTTCGCTACGCTGCCGTGCCATTTCACGCGCGGACGTCTCGGCCATCGGCTGCAGCGGCTGGACGTCGGGTACGAAATCGACCGTGATCGGCTTCAGATCGGGGGCCGCGACGTTGCCCGTCGGCCGGGTCGTCGACAGTGTCAGCGCGACGTTCTCCCAAACCTCGCCGGTGCGCTGGGTGATGGTGGCGCGGCGCGTCAGCGTCAGCTGCGGGGCCACGTTCTTGCCGCCTGTTGCGAGGCGCGCGTCGTAGATCGGCGTCCAGGAAGCGTGCGGCACCTGGTACCGCACCACGATATCGGCTTCGAGTGGCACTGCTGCCGCGAGATGCACCGTCACCTCCGTCCGCTCCTCGAGCGGCGGCGCCTGCGCGTCCAGCTCCTTTTCCAGATCGGCGACGCGGCGGTCGATCTCGCGGATGCGCACCTCGGCATCCTGGATCGCGCGATTGGCGTCGACCATGCTCGACCCGATCAGCGCCAGGATCTGGGACCAGTCCTCGCGCGGCATCGCCGTCGGCGTCGCGGGCGGCTGCACGGGACGGGCGGGAAGCTCCGCCAGCTGTTTGATGAAGCCCTTCTGCGTCTCGGCGGTCTCGATCCGCCCCTCGTAGAGGCTCCGCTCATCCTTCAGCCGCTCGATCTCGTTCTCGAGCCGGCGGCGCTCCGTCTGCTGCGCCTCCGCGTTGGCGCGCGGCACAACGATCCGACGGCTGTCGACAGCGCCGATCTCGAGATTACCGGTGGCCTTGCCTTCGACGCGAATGGAGCTCGCGACCGCCTGCTGCGGCAGATCCTTGATGATGACCGTATGCGCGCCCGCTGCGAGCTGCACGCGCGTGAGGCGCCGCACCTCGGCTCCGGACGGAAACACCGTCACCGCATCGACGCGGGAGGTCGCCAACAACTCCGCCGCTCCAGCCGGCAACGCCGACGCAAGCGCAATCGCAACGCCAAGACCAAGACGCATGGACCCTCCCCCGAGCCGCATCATTTCCGCCGCTTGCACACATGGGCGACGTTCTTGTCCCCACTGTGACGCCGCGCCGTCGCGCGGTTCCGCTCCGCGCTCAACCCGCATCACCCGCCCTGAGTGACCCAGGTCCGGAGCGCCGATTGAACGGTGCACATTCAGCCACCGTTGCAACCGCGCCCCGGCCGGAAACGCAAGCGGAATCGGCAGTAATGCCCAGATCTTATGCGGCTCAGAACGCCAGTCGATGCGCCCGCGTGACCATCGGCAGGGCCCGCACCTGCGCCAGCACCTCGTCGGACACCGCCTCATCGATCTCGACGAGGCAGATGGCGTCGCCACCCGGCCGGTTACGGCCGAGGCTGAGGGTCGCGATGTTGACGCCCGCCTCTCCCATCAGCGACCCGAACCGGCCGATGAACCCCGGCTTGTCCTGGTTCGTGATGTAGAGCATGTGCGGCCCGAGCTCCGCCTCCATGCCGATGCCCTTGATCTGGATGACGCGCGGCCGGCCGTCGGAGAACACCGTTCCGGCTACGGACCGCTCGCCGCGCTCCGTCTGGACGGTGAGCCGCACGTAGGTCTGGTAAGCTCCCTCCTCGGCCCGCTTCGCCTCCTCGATCACCAGCCCACGCTCGCGGGCCATGGCCGGCGCCGAGACCATGTTGATGTCGGTCAGCTGCGGGCGCAACAGACCGGCCAGCATTGCAGCCGTCAGGGCCCGCGTGTTCATCTCGGCGATCTCGCCGATATACTCGATCCGCGCCGCCTTCAGCCGCGTCTCGGTCAGCTGGCCCGCGAAGGAGCCGAGCTGCTCGGCGAGCTTGATGAACGGCGTCAACTTGGGCGCCTCCTCCGCCGTGATGCTCGGGAAGTTGATCGCATTCGAGATCGCGCCCTTCAGCAGATAGTCCGCCATCTGCTCGGCAACCTGCAACGCGACGTTCTCCTGCGCTTCCGTCGTCGCGGCGCCGAGATGCGGCGTGCAGAT
>JAEZHL010000236.1 GCA_023416575.1 Pseudomonadota bacterium | reverse complement strand
GATGGCGGGCGAAGCGGCTCGTCCCGTGCAGCTGGTCGAGGTGGCGGTCCTGATCGCTGGCGGGCTCGCGGGGGCTTACGTTTTCCACCTGCTCAAGCTGCCGGCGGCCCCATTATTCGGCTCCATGCTGGGCGGCGCCGTTCTTTACGCGAGCGGGGTTCTCACCTCCGGCATCCCGGACTGGCTGTTCCTGTCGGGGTTCCTCGTCGTCGGCGCGACCGTTGGCACAAACTTCTCGACCCTAGATCGCAGCCTTCTGGTCGATACGCTGCTGGCGGGCATCGGCAGTCTGCTGGTCGGGGCCATCGTCGCCTTGGCGTTTGCCGTGCCGCTATCCTGGCTTCTCGGACTGACCGTCGCGCAACTCTGGCTGGCGTATTCGCCAGGCGGCGTCGACGTAATGACGATCATGGCGATGGCGCTGGGACTCGACCCCGCCTTCGTCGGCGGACACCATGTCGCTCGGTTCTTGGGCCTTGGCTTCGTGGTCCCGCTCTGGATCAAGGGCGAGAAATCTTGAAGCCCATCCGCCGTGCTGAGGAGCGGGCGGTCCTCAGTTGATGAATGGCAACTGCCACAGCATCGTGAAACCGTTGACGGTGAAGATGCCACCCAACAGGCCTAGCAGGGCGCTCGCGACCAAGAGCGTGCTGCCGCCTGAAATGATCGCCACGGAGGCGAGCACGATGGCGATCTGCAACACGGCCTGCCCGTAATCGAAGTAGGGATCGCGCTCCAGGGCGACATCGCGTTCGGCTTCCAGCCGCTTCGCCTTCGCGAAGAGCTCGTCGAGGCCCTCTCCGGTTGCGGGCTCGCTCGTGAGCAACGTGTCCTGCTGACGGTAGCGCGCGATCGTTTCGGAAATCGTCGTCCGGGCGGTGTCGTCCAGGCCGGGCTGGGTGGCTAGAAACGTTTCGAGGTCGTCGATCTGCAGGCGCAACGTGTGGCGCCGCATATTCTTGGCCTGGAAGAAGGCCCAGGTATTGGCGACCTCGATATTCTTGCCCATCGCCTCCTTGGTGGCGTTGTTGCCACCGAGCGCGCAAATGGCCAGCACTACCGCGAGCACAGCGATATAGACTGAGATCAGGCGGTCGCGCGGGTTTGTCCTCGTGGCGATATCATGCCCGAGATCGTCGATGGCCATGGTCTCCCCCCTGGAGCCGTTTTTTTGGCGTCATCGACGGCCCCGGTGTTTTTACCTCAGCCGATCGCCGTCGAGCCGCTGATGTTCAGATGGGCGCGCGTCAGGCGCCGAGGATGCGCTTCGACTTGGCTCGCCCGTCCTCGTCGAGCTGGTAGACGATCGGCACGCCGGTAGCGATCTCGAGCCGGGTCACCTCCTCGCTCGACAGCGCGTCGAGCTTCATGCAGATGGAGCGAAGGGAGTTGCCATGGGCGACGACGAGCACGTTGCGGCCCGCCTTCACCTCCGGCCAGATCTTCGCCTCGTAATACGGCAGCGTGCGCGCGGCAGTGTCCTTGAGGCTTTCGCCCCCGGGTGGGTTGACGTCGTAGCTGCGACGCCAGATGTGCACCTGCTCCTCGCCCCAGCGGCGCCGCGCGTCATCCTTGTTGAGCCCGGAGAGGTCGCCGTAGTCACGCTCGTTCAATGCCTGATCGGCGTGGGTGACGAGACCGGTCTGGCCCAGCTCCTCGAGGATGATCTCGAGCGTGTGCTGCGCACGCTTCAGAACGCTCGTGAAGGCGATGTCGAAGCGGTAACCCTGCTCCTTGAGCAGCTGCCCGGCCCGGCGTGCTTCCGCGATCCCCTTCTCCGAAAGGTCGGGGTCACGCCAGCCGGTGAACAGATTGAGCTTGTTCCATTCACTCTCGCCGTGACGCACCAGCGTGAGCACGTTGTCAGCCGCCATCATGATCTCCTGCGTCTTTCGTCGTTTCGGTTGGCCCAGCGGGGACGGGATGGGTCAGATGCCCAGCACATCCATCATCGAGTAGAGCCCGGGAGGCTTGCCGCGTCCCCAGAGGGCGGCCCGCACGGCGCCGCGCGCGAAGATCCCGCGGTCGGTTGCGCGATGCGAAAGCTCGATGCGCTCACCCTCGCCGACGAAGAAAACCGTGTGCTCGCCGACCACGTTCCCGCCGCGCAGCGTCGCGTAGCCGATGTCGCCTCGGTTGCGCGGTCCGGTGTAACCGTCGCGGACGCGCACGCTCCGTTCCTTGTGCGAGATGCCCCGCCCTTCGGCAGCGGCCTCACCCAACATCAGCGCGGTGCCGGAGGGGGCATCGACCTTGTGCTTGTGGTGCAGCTCGACGATCTCGATGTCGAAATCTTCGTTGAGCGCCTGTGCGACTTTCCGGGTGAGCGCGACCAGCAGGTTGACGCCAAGGCTCATGTTGCCGGCCTTGACGATGGTCGCATGGCGAGCGGCCGCTGCAATCGCGGCATCGTCGGCTTCGGACAATCCGGTGGTGCCGATGACATGCACGATCCGCGCATTTGCAGCGAGGCCGGCGAACTCGACGGATGATTTCGGGGTCGTGAAGTCGAGCACCGCATCGGCGCGGGCGATGAGCTCCAGCGGGTCGTCCGTGATTTTGGCGCCGAGATCGCCAACACCTGCCAGAAGGCCGATGTCCTGGCCGAGGGCCGGCGAGCCCTCGCGCTCAATGCCGCCAATTACGACGCAACCATCCGCCGCGTGGGCGGCGCGAACGAGCGCTTGGCCCATGCGCCCCGCCGCGCCCATCACTGCGACCTTCAAATCGCTCATCCGCTGCTCTCCCGAACCGGAGTTGGCCGGCATATAGCAGACGCGCTCGGGAATGAGAACGGCTGAGCGATCGAAGGGAGCGGCAGCTTATCGAGTGACTTTCGCGCCGGGATGCTCGATCGCCTTACGGATCAGCTCGCGCGCTTCGTTCTCGTCGCCCCACCGTTCGACGCGAACCCACTTGTTGTTCTCGAGATCCTTGTAGTGCTCGAAGAAGTGCCCGATCTGGCGCACCAGGATGTCCGGGAGGTCGCTGTAGCTCTTCACCTTCTGGTAGCGTGCCGTGACCCTCTCGGATGGCACGGCAATGATCTTCTCGTCCCCGCCCTTCTCGTCGCTCATCAGCAGGACGCCGACGGGAATGCAGTTGATGACGCAGCCTGGAATGAGGGGCCGCTGATTGGCGATCAGCACGTCGATCGGGTCGCCGTCGGCCGACATGGTGTGGGGCACGAAGCCGTAGTTTCCGGGATAGCGCATGGCCGTGTACAGCATGCGGTCGACGAACAAGGTCCCGGATTCCTTGTCCAGTTCGTACTTCACGGGCTCACCGCCGATCGGCACCTCGACGATCACGTTGATATCATGCGGCGGGTTGAATCCGATCGGCACGGCGTCGATGCGCATAAAGGTCTCCTGGTAGGATCGCGTGGTGTTTCAGCGACTTAACGCGCGCTCGTTCAGCCCGAGAGCACGCGGCTCGTCAAGCGTAAATGCGCCCGAGGCGCTGAGCACAGGGTCGCGGGATTGTGGGCGAGCGTCAGCTCCAGGCGAAGGCGACCTTCTCCAGCTTCGCGCCGCCGATCCGGTCGAAGGCCTTGGCGATCGGCCGTCCGCCGCGCCGCCAGTAGAAGTCGATCGCGGGGGTGTTCTCGGACAGCGCCCAGCAGATCAGGCCCTTGACGCGGCGCTCGTCCAGCGCGTGCCGGCAGGCTTCGAAAAGCAATTCGCCGAAGCCGAGGCCCTGATAGCTCGGTGCGAGATAGATCTCGTAGATTTCGCCCTGGTAGGCGCCGCGGCTGCGGGCGGAGCCCCACGTCGCATAGCCTGCGACCTCGCCGCCGACCTCGAGTACGAACGTGCTGTCGCCTGATCGCAGGGCGTTGGCCCACCATTCCGGGCCGCGGCGGCGGATCATGCTCTCGAGGTGGAGATGCGGAATAATGCCGCGATAGGCAGTCTGCCAGGACTCGCGGAAGACTTCAGCAAGTGCCTCTGCGTCGGCGGGCTTGCCACGTCTGACTCGAACTTGTGAGCTGGACCCCAACATAGGTCCAGTATAAAGCGCGACCCCAAGCTTGTTGCAACGTCCTTCTTGCACGATTCGTTCCATCCGCGTTCACAAGTCACACTCGCCCCCAACGAACACGGGCCCGAAGGATTACTTCGAGCCCGTCAGTAATCCTGGCGCTGGGAGCGATTTCTGGTTCAGGCCCCGTTCTTCATCTGCTCGTAGGAGCGGCTGGCAGCCGTGTTCATGGATTCGAACGTCTGCTTCGCCACTTTGGCCGAGAGCTCGAAGAACTCTTTCGTTTGCGCATTCGCGGCTGCGATCTGCTGCTGCAGAAAATCAGCCTGCAGACGGGCAGCCTCCGGCAGCGTGCGTGCGCGGGCGATCGCTTGAGCCGCGTCGAATGCGGCCTCGGTATTGGCGGCGGTGGCAGTCAGGACCTTCTCCCCCAGCGCCCGAGCGCCTGCGTGGGCGGCGGTCATCATGTCCTCGAGAGCCTTCGCGCCGTCCTTCGCGACGGCGTTGAACTTCTGGTAGGCGTCGCGGGTCTTGGCCACGCTCTCCTCGGCGAAAGCCTGAACATTTTCTGGAATGCGGGCATCCTTCGCCGCGCTGAACATCTCTTGCGCTTGCCGGGTGAATTGCTCGTTCATGAGCTGCTCCTGATGCATCGAGTGAGATATCGCTTGCGGAGGGGAGATCATCGCTCCGGAAACTGACATGCAGTATATGGCACAAGTCATTGTGCGCTGCAATATGGATTTGTGCGGCGCACTAGGCGGGGCAGTATGTCGCAACCTGACGATCGGTAAGGGGGCGCTAGTCGAGCGCCGGGAACAAGTCGCGATAGCCCATCGCAGCAGGATCGAAGCGGATATCCTGCGGTTTTAGCGGGCGAGCAAACGCCAGCCCGGCGAGTGACCGGCAGCGAGAGATCGCAACGTAGGCCTGACCGTGCGCGAAGGTCCCCCGGCCAAGGTCGATGTAGACCCGGTCGAGCGTCAGCCCCTGGCTCTTATGGATGGTCAGTGCCCAGGCGAGCCGGAGCGGGAACTGCTTGAACGTACCCGCAACCGTCTCGACGATCTTCTGCTCGGCCTGATCGTAGGCATAGCGGCGGTTCTCCCACGCCGCCTGCTCGACCTCGTACTCCTTGCCGTTGATCTCGACCCAGACCTGGCGCTCCTCCAACCGGCTGATGCGGGCGATGGTGCCGTTGACCCAGCGGCGGTCCGGATCGTTGCGCAGCAGGATAACCTTGGCACCCGGCTTCAGCAGCAGCGTGCTGTCCGTCGGCTGGGCACTGTCGCTGAAATCGCCAGTGACACCAGCCTCATACGCCATGGCGCGCCCCGGCAGGGCTTCGAGATAGGCGGTGTTGATGCGATTGGCGGCGGCGTTGGTGGGCGTCAGGATGACGAAGGGATCCCCCTCGGCCAGGGTCCGGACGGGGCTCACGCGCGTGTTGAGCACCTCCAGATCGTCCTCGCTCACGTCACCTTCGCGGATGCGATCGAGGACGGTGAGAAGGGCCTCGTCGTCCTGCCGGAAGACGCGCTTCAGCTCCACCAGCGAGGTGCCAGCTCCCTCCCGCAAGGCGGGCACGCTGAAGAAGAACGGGCCGCCGAAGCTCGTCTCGAGGTGATCGGCAACCTCGGCTTCCTGCACGACGGGTGGCAGCTGGTGGAGATCTCCGAACAGCAGCAGCCGCACGCCACCGAACGGCTCCCGGGGCCGCCCCCGGTTGACGCGCAGGGCCTGGTCGATGGCCCACATCAGGTCCGACCGCACCATCGAGATTTCATCGATGATGAGGAACTTCATCCGGCGCATGATGCCGCCGTTGCGGCTGCGGCGGATGTCCTCGGGCCGGATTAGGCGAGGCGGGAAGCCGAAGAACGAGTGAATGGTCTGCCCGCCGACATTGACGGCGGCGAGCCCGGTCGGGGCCAGCACGACCCCCTGCTCGGCGATGCTCTCGCGCAGGCAACGCAGCAGCGTCGACTTGCCTGTGCCTGCGCGGCCGGTCACGAAGAGGCTGCCCGCGTCCTTGTCGACCGGGAAGGCGCCGGCCAGCTCATGCTCCGTCGTGACCTGGACGCCGTCCGGCCAATTCAGGCTGCCAGCTGGGCGCGGCACGGTCATCGCGCACGCGCCTCGGTCAGGCCACGGCCTGCGATTCTTTGAGCCGATCCATCTTCTTGCGCATGTTGGGGTCGAGCCAGAGCTTCCTGAGCCGAATGGATTTCGGCGTCACTTCGACGAGCTCGTCATCGGTGATGTAGGACATGGCCTGCTCGAGCGTCATCCGCATCGGTGGGGTGAGGAGGATGTTGTCGTCCTTACCCGAGGCGCGGACGTTGGTCAGCTTCTTGCCCTTGAGCACGTTGACCTCGAGGTCGTTCTCCCGCGAGTGCTCGCCCACGATCATGCCCTGGTAGACCCGGGTTTGCGGCCCGATCATCAAGGGGCCGCGGTCCTCGAGATTGTAGAGCGCATAGGCCACAGCCTCGCCATCGCCATTGGAGATGAGCACGCCGGTGCGGCGGCCCTGGATCTCGCCCTTGTGCGGCGCGTAGCTGTGGAACAGGCGGTTCATCACGGCCGTGCCGCGGGTGTCGGTCAGCAGCTCGTTCTGATAGCCGAGCAGCCCGCGCGTGGGGACGCGGAACACGAGGCGCTGGCGTCCGCCGCCCGATGGCCGCATCTCGATGAGCTCGCCGCGGCGCTCCGAGAGCTTCTGGACGACGACGCCGGAGAACTGCTCATCGACGTCGATGATGACCTCCTCGATGGGCTCGAGCCGCTGTCCTGTCTCGGGATCGCTCTTGTAGACGACGCGCGGCCGCGACACGGTCAGCTCGAAGCCTTCCCGGCGCATGGTCTCGATGAGAATGCCGAGCTGCAACTCGCCGCGCCCGGCGACATCGAACGAGTCCTTATCGTCGGATTCGGTGATGCGGATGGCGACGTTGCGCTCGGTCTCGCGCAGCAGCCGCTCGCGGATGACCCGGCTCTGAACCTTGTCGCCCTCCTGGCCGGCAAGCGGTCCATCGTTGATGCGGAAGGTCATCGAGAGCGTCGGCGGATCGACCGGCTGGGCGGGAAGCGGGGTCTCGACGCTCGGATCGCAAAGGGTGTCTGCGACAGTGGCCTCGGTGACGCCCGCGATGGCGACGATGTCGCCGGCCTCACCGACGTCGATGGGCCGGCGCTCCAGGCCGCGGAACGCCAGCACCTTGCTGACACGCGCGGTCTCGATCAGCCGTCCGTCATGGTGCAGCGCGTGGATGGCTTGATTGGCGCGCACCGTGCCGGAGGTGATGCGGCCGGTCAGGATCCGCCCGAGGTACGGGTCGGCCTCGAGTGTCGTCGCCAGCAAGCGGAATGGGCCTTCCTCGACCCGCGGTGGCGGCACGTGCGACAGCACGAGATCGAACAGCGGTGTCATGTCCTCTTTGGGACCTGAAGGGTCGAGAGCCATCCAGCCGTCACGGCCCGATCCGTAGAGGACTGGGAAATCGAGCTGTTCGTCAGTGGCATCGAGGCTGGCGAACAGATCGAAGATCTCGTTCAGCACGTCGGTGTGGCGCTCGTCCGGGCGGTCGATCTTGTTGATGGCAACGATCGGCCTGAGGCCCCGCTTCAGGGCCTTGGAGACGACGAACTTAGTCTGCGGCAGCGGGCCTTCCGACGAGTCGACCAGGACGATGACGCCATCGACCATGTTCAGGATGCGCTCGACTTCGCCACCGAAGTCGGCGTGGCCAGGCGTGTCGACGATGTTGATGCGGGTATCGCGCCAGACCAGAGATGTGCACTTGGCCAGAATGGTGATGCCGCGCTCGCGCTCGAGCTCGTTGCTGTCCATCACCCGCTCGGCAACCTTCTGGTTTTCTCGGAACGCGCCGGACTGCTTGAGGAGCTGGTCCACGAGCGTCGTCTTGCCGTGGTCGACGTGGGCGATGATAGCGATGTTGCGAAGGTCCATGAAACTCACATGCTGCGGCGCGGAAAATCAGCGCCCGAGGTATCACAACTGAGCTGCGACCGCCACTGGGGGTTGATTGGCGGCGGGTCGCAGCGGCAAATGGGTGTCAGATCGGCAGCGGGCTCGAAGCGGTCGGATGCAGCCGTGGGCGCAGTCCGCGACGCAGTAGCTCGACAATGGTCAACGGCGTCAGGACATTGACGGACAGGTCCGGCTCGAAGCTGGCCGGTGCCAGATAACCCTCAATCGTCCACGGCAGGAGCCCCCCGCCGGCTAAGAGATGGGGGCTGCCACTTACGCGCACAATGGTGCCCGCGGGGAGATCGCCGAGACGCGCTCGGAATGTGCGCTTTGCGCCGAGCGGTCCGAGCCGCTCGCCATGGAGCACTGCATCCATTTCGCCCGCAGCGGCGCGCTCGTCTCGGCCCAGCCTGCGCGCCCACAGCGATGCGAAGCTCAGGGCGTCGTCGCGGCGGCACTCGAAGCAGGGGCGATGCCCCGCCGCGAGCGCGGTTGCCTCATCGAGGAAGAACAGCTCGGTGTAGCGGCCCGGAGTCATCACCTCACGGTGCCGGTTCCGGAACTCCAGCTCGCAGCAGATCCATTGCCGGCTGACCCAGCGGCGGCGCCGGAGGGCTTTGTCGGGCCCATGCAGGCATCCGCCGCGGTTGCCCATCATCGTCCCGCGCGCCACAGCGGCGACGATATCACCTTCCGGCGTCACGCGGTTCTGGAGGGGCATGGTCGGGACGCCCCCCGGCGTCGAGGATCCGTCATCCCTGCGCCTGCGGGGATGACAGAGTTGGATTGTCTCAGGCCTCCGAGGCCTTGTTCCGCATGGCCAGCGTCCTGAGGCGCAGGGCATTCAGGCGGATAAAGCCTTCGGCGTCCTTCTGGTCATAGGCGCCGCGGTCGTCCTCGAAGGTGACGAGGGTCGAGGAGTAGAGCGACTTCGGGCTGGTGCGGCCGATGACGATAACGTTGCCCTTGTAGAGCTTCAGCCGTACCTCGCCCTCGACGTGCTCCTGGCTCTTGTCGATCAGCGCCTGCAGCATCTCGCGCTCGGGGCTGAACCAGAAGCCGTTGTAGATGAGCTCCGCGTAACGCGGCATCAGCTCGTCCTTGAGGTGCGCCGCGCCGCGGTCGAGGGTGATCGACTCGATGGCGCGATGCGCGGCGAGCAGGATGGTGCCGCCCGGGGTCTCATAGACGCCGCGCGACTTCATGCCGACGAAGCGGTTCTCGACGAGGTCGATGCGGCCGATGCCGTTGTCGCGGCCGAGGTCGTTGAGCCGGGCCAGCAGTGTCGCCGGGGACAGCTTCTCGCCGTTGAGGCTCACCGCATCGCCGCGCTCGAAGCCGATGGTGATGATGGTCGGCTTATCCGGCGCCTCCTCGGGGCTGATGGTGCGCTGGTAGACGATGGACGGCGGCTCCACGCCCGGTTCCTCCAGCACCTTGCCCTCGGATGACGAGTGCAGCAGGTTGGCGTCGACCGAGAATGGTGCCTCGCCTTCCTTATCCTTGGCGACGGGGATCTGGTGCGTGCGGGCGAACTCGAGCAGCTCCTCGCGGCCCTTGAACTCCCACTGCCGCCAGGGCGCGATGATGCGGATGCCAGGCTCGAGGGCGTAATAGCCGAGCTCGAAGCGGACCTGATCGTTGCCCTTGCCGGTGGCGCCATGGCAGACGGCATCCGCGCCGGTCCGGCGCGCGATCTCGATCTGCTTCTTGGCGATCAGGGGACGCGCGATGGAGGTGCCGAGCAGGTAAACGCCCTCGTAGAGCGCGTTGGCGCGGAACATCGGGAAGACGTAGTCGCGGACGAACTCTTCCCGCAGGTCTTCGATGAAGATGTTCTGCGGTTTGATCCCGAGCAGCTCGGCCTTGCGGCGGGCTGGCTCCAGCTCCTCGCCTTGGCCGAGGTCGGCCGTGAACGTCACAACCTCGCAGCCATAGGTTTCCTGCAGCCACTTGAGGATGATCGACGTGTCGAGCCCGCCGGAGTAGGCGAGCACCACCTTGTTGACCTTGTCTCCGCCGGTCTTCGCAGCCATCGTGTGCCCTGCTCATGTATTGAAATTTCGGCGCACTATAGGCTGGCATTCCGGCGCCGGCCAAGTGCCGGTTTCGTTCGAGGTGGCCGCCGTATTGTCTCAGGGCCGCGCGTGCGATGTCAGCTGGCCGGCCCTCCGTGATGGGAGATTAGACATGCCGCGTCTGGAATTCTGGTACGAATTCGCGTCGAACTACTCATACCTGTCGGCCATGCGGATTTCGGAGCTGGCGCAGCGCGCCGGGATCGAGGTGGTCTGGCGGCCGTTTCTGCTGGGGCCGATCTTCAA
>JAEZHL010000019.1 GCA_023416575.1 Pseudomonadota bacterium | reverse complement strand
TCGTCCTGCTGATGCTGGGCTAGATCGGCATTCTCTCCGTCAGTACCGGCCACGTGCTGTTCACGATTCCGGTCGAGGCGAAGCTGCCGGGCTCGCAGCCGTTCTCCAGCTCGGGTGAGCTCGTGTTTCTCGCCTATGCCGGGCTCGTGGCGATCGCGGCCGCGCCCAATCAGGCCGCGAGCCGGACGCTCCTCGCAAGGCTGGCGCCGCCGGAGCGCATGACGCAGTACTTCGGCCTGTTCGCATTCTCCGGCAAGGTGACCGCGTTCCTTGCGCCGCTGTCGGTGGCGACGATTACGACGACGACTGGAAGCCAGCGCGCTGGCATGACCGCGATCCTGGTATTCCTTCTGGCGGGGCTCATCCTCATGCTGCCTGTGCGCGAGCCGCGCCGGCCGTCCGCCTGAAGGTCAGCGCCGCGGCCGCTCGGCGATCATGAACCACGCCGGGCCTGACAGCGGGTCGTGCCAGACTCGCGACCAGCGGAAACCGGCCTTCTCATAGGCGCGGACAGCCGCTTCGTTCTCGATCGAAGCGAACACGCAGACCGCGACCGCGAGCGTCGTCGCGAACACTTCCTCCGTCAGGAGACGAGCCGCCTGCTCGCCGACGCCCTTGCCGCGATGGCTCTCGGCGGCGATGAAAATGTCGAGGTCCCAGGTCCCCGGGACGAGACAGTCCGGCAGCGACTCGCCCCAGAGCGTGGCATCGACGGCATGCGCGTATCCGACCGGCGAGCCATCCGCTTCGATGATCCTCGAGATGGCGTGGGTGCTGTCGAGCGCCATCAGCACCTCGGCTTCGGTGCTCGCCTGTGGCCCCCACCAGCGCTGGATCTCGGGACGGGTGAGCCAGCTGCGGATCAGCGGCCAATCCGATCGGGTGGCCGGCCGCAGCCTCACATTCCTGCTGCTGCCCGCCCCGCCCATCTCCCCTCAGTGCCGGAAGTGGCGGACGCCGGTGAAGACCATCGCAAGCCCGCGTTCATCAGCGGCCCGAATGACCTCCTCGTCGCGCATGGATCCGCCTGGCTGGATAACCGCCGTCGCCCCCGCCTCCGCGGCGGTGATGAGCCCATCGGCGAACGGGAAGAACGCATCGGAAGCGACCACCGAGCCCTTGGCCAGCGACTCTGGAAGGCCAGCCGTCCGCGCCGCCTCCACCGCCTTCCAGGCGGCGATGCGCGCCGAGTCGACGCGGCTCATCTGCCCGGCTCCGATGCCGGCGGTCGCGCCGCCCTTGGCATAGACGATGGCATTCGACTTCACGTGCTTGGCGACCGTGAATGCGAATTTGAGATCGGCCAGCTCCTGCGGCGTCGGCTGACGTTTCGTCACGACCTTCAGCTCCATGTCACCGACGACCGCCGCATCCCGCGATTGCACCAGAAACCCACCTGCAAGCGACCGGAACAGCATACCCGGAGCACGCGGATTTGGAAGATCGCCGGTCGTCAGCAGACGCAGGTTTTTCTTGGCGGCAAAGAGCGCCTGGGCTTCCGGCGTCACGGCCGGCGCAATGACGACTTCCGTGAAGATCCGCGTAATCTCCTCGGCGGCCTCGGCATCGATCGTGCGGTTGAGGGCGATAATGCCGCCGAAGGCACTCACCGGATCGCAACGCAGGGCCGCGAGGTAAGCCTCCTTGAGCGTCGCAGCCTGCGCCACGCCGCACGGGTTGGAGTGCTTGATGATAGCAACGGCTGCGGTCTCATCCGGGTTGAACTCCGCCACCAGCTCGAACGCGGCGTCGGTATCGTTGAGATTGTTGTAGGACAGCTCCTTGCCCTGATGCTGGATGGCTGTCGCCACGCCCGGGCGCTTCTCGGTCCCGCGGTAGAACGCTGCCCATTGATGCGGGTTCTCGCCGTAGCGAAGCGGCTGAGCGAGCCGTCCGGCTGCGCTCCGCCAAGTCGGCGTGGTCTCGCCGAGCTCCTGCGCGAACCAGCCACTGATCGCCGAGTCGTAAGCGGCCGTGCGTCCGTAGGCCTTGGCGGCAAGCGACCGGCGCAGTGCGAGCGATGTTGCGCCGCCGCGATCCTTCATTTCGCCGACGAGGCGAGAATAGTCGTCCGGATCGACCACCACGACTACGCTGGCGTGGTTCTTGGCGGCAGCGCGGATCATGGCCGGGCCACCGATGTCGATGTTCTCAATGCACTCGTCGGCCGGCGCGCCGCGCTCGACCGTCGCCTCGAACGGGTAGAGGTTGACCACCAGCAGGTCGATGGGCGCGATGTCATGGTCGGCGGCGGCGCGATCGTGATCGGCCCGCCCCCGAATGGCCAGCAGCCCGCCGTGGACTTTGGGGTGCAGGGTCTTCAGGCGCCCGTCCATCATCTCCGGAAAGCCGGTGTGCTCGGAGACGTCCTTGACGGGCAATCCCGCCTCCTTCAGCGCCCGCGCCGTGCCGCCCGTCGAGATCAACTCGACCCCGTTCTCGTGGAGATAGCGCGCGAGACCCTCGAGGCCGGTCTTGTCCGAAACCGAAAGCAGGGCGCGGCGGATGACGGGATCGGTCATGTGGGTCGAACCTCGAATGCTATGCTGTGGCGGAATGTTGTTGCGCCGCCTAGCATAGAACGCAGCCAGCCTCAAAACGGTCGCGCATCAGGCCTGCCGCTCCAGGCTCCAACTCACCTCGCTCTCACCATAGCACGCACCGCGCAGCACGATCTGCAGCGCGCGGCGGGGGCCGGAGTGGTCCGCGCAATGGAAGCTATCCTCGACAGCAATCTGCGCACCCGTGGCGGAAAACGTCCAGCGCTCGCCATTGGACAGGACGATCTCGGCGGCAGCACCGCGCTTCGGCACGCTGCAGCCGACATCCGGATGCAGATGGAAATGCACGGCAAATGGCACATCGACGGCAAGGCGCAGCTTGCCCCGCAACGGGCCGAGCGTATCCGTGCCCGACAGCCGGCGACCGCTCGGATCGAGGATCAGCCGGCGCCTGTGGATAAGCCCGAACAGGCGGCGATAGCCATCGTGGCGCGCCTTGAGAGAGACGCTGCCATCCGGCTCGTCGGTGATGCGCGCCGCAACCTGCTCTGGGAAGCGGATCGGTGGCGAGCCGACGATGGTCTCGAGCAGGTCGTGCAGCACCAGCTTGGACGACGACTTGCCGCCGACGCACACCGTGTTGTGGCTCGCGGTCGCTCGGGACGCCGCACGCCAGTCCTGATCCGCCGGCCCTGGTGCACCGCAATTGACGAGCAACGGACGCCTGCCCGAGCTCATCTCGATGGACAGGCAGCCGGCGTGCGCCTGTCCGGCCAGCTCCAGCGGCGGCGGCGAGCCGACATCCGCGATGATGACCGTATCGCCGCGCGCGAGCCGCGCGTATCCGGACGCCGGCGCGTGGGAAGGCAAGGTGGCCGGCGGATCACCGTAAGCGAGAACGGTCGCGACGAGGTCGAGATTGGGTGACCCCATTCCGTTGAACCGGGCGAGGGAGCCATCGCCGAGCCGCAGGAAGCGCAGATGCGGCAGCATGCGTTCGATGGCCACGCCCAGCGCTGGCGGCGGTGTCCGGTCGCGAACGGTAAAGCACTGGCGCAACGGCAGCAGATCGAGCAGCAGCTCGACCGGGATGCCCGGGTTGCGGCTGATGTGGCCACCATCCGGCAGGATCTGGCTCTCCAGCTCCTCCGCGAACGCGCCTTCGATCTCATTCAAATGCCGGTCATGGCCCGCGACGCAAAGGTCTGCCAGCACCAGTGCCGTCAGCGAGAGCAGGCGCGGGTAGCCGGCCGCCGCATCGCGCCAGGTCGCCGACAGCCGGATGAGCTGATCGCCGAGGCTGTCGGCAATCCGGTCGTAGGTCGCCTGATCGACGTCGTCGAGGAGAAGGGACGCGTTCGAGATCCAGGAAATCAGCCGCCGGCCTATGACTGACTGCTCCCAAGCGATGCCGCCGCGCGATCCGTGCTTGCGAATCCACTCGAGAACCAGATCGACAGCCTGGTCGCGTGCGTCGTCGCTTTCGGCAACGCGCAGATGACGGAGCCAGCCGAATCCATGCAGCTCGCGCGCCCATTCGGGGCTCGGCGGCTTCAGCTCGAACGGCGAGCCGGTGCCGATGTAGGCCGCGGCGCCGCCGAACCCGAAATGACCCATGGCGATCTCGTCCGCGAAGCTCGGATCCGCGGTCCTGAGCTCCTGCGGGACGATGAGAAGCTCGTCTGCGACCGGGGCGCCGTAGCGCCAGCGCAGCAAGCGGGAGCTGAGCAACCGCGCAACCGCCGCGCGACGGACCCTGTCGGTCGCAAGCCGCGCGAGGCGCGTCTGTTCGGCTATGGTGAGGGACGCCACGGAGCCCTCCCGACCGGCGAACGCCGGAGCAGCGGCTTTGTCCAACGACTGAT
>JAEZHL010000182.1 GCA_023416575.1 Pseudomonadota bacterium | reverse complement strand
CGTTCTTGTTGAACGCTCCTGCGCGCGTATAGAGCATCTCGCCGTCGGCACCCGCCACCTGGAACCAGCCGCGCCCGTTGAGAGCCAGATCGAGCTTGTTCGTCGTGCTCGTCAGCGCACCCTGCATGTGAAGCTTGCGGATGGCCGCGGTGCGCACGCCGAGGCCAACCTGCGCGCCTTCGGGAATCGAGTTTTCGCCTCCCCGGTTCGGCACGCCAGCGGCGCGCTCGACTTGGTAGAGCAGGTCCGTGAACTCGGCCCGGGCGCGCTTGTAGCCGGTCGTATTGATATTCGCGATGTTGTCGGCGATGACCTCCAGGTTGAGCTGCTGGGCAGTCATGCCGGTCGCTGCAATAGCTAGCGCTCGCATCGTCTCAGGTCCCCCTAGATTGCCATACGGCTGAGCTCGAGATAGGCGGCGACGACCTTGTCGCGGATGGCGATCGCCGCCTGCAGGGTCTGCTCGGCCGCCAGCACCGCCTCGACGACGTCCTGGATCGGCGCCTGCCCCTTCACACCGGCGATGGACGTGGCCTCCGCCGTACGCAGAACGTCGGCAGCATTGGTGATCAGCTTGCCGAGCTCCGCACTGAAATCGGCGGAAAGGGTATCAGCAGCGGCTCCCCGCGCGACGTTCGAGACGCGGGAGACTGAGGCCGCCCCAGTAGTCGCAGGGGTGCCGCTGCTGACGGGGGAGAGCGGTGAGAGCTGGTCCATCATGACGAGGTCCTCAGCAGGTCGATGGTCATCGAGATCATCTCGCGGGCCTGCTTGATCACCTGCAGATTGGCCTCGTACGAGCGATTGGCCTCGCGGATGTCGGCCATCTCGATCAGGACATTGACGTTCGGCAGCTTGACGTAGCCGGTCTCATCGGCTGCCGGGTGCCCGGGATCGCGCTCGACCGGAAAGGGCGACCGATCCCGCTCGATGCTTTCGACACGAACGAGGTTCGCCCCGCTGGCCTGGTCGACCTCCGACTCGAAGCTGATCGTCTTGCGGGAATAGGGGTCAGCGCCCGGCGTGTTGCCGGTGGATTGGGCGTTCGCCAGGTTTTCGGAAACGATGCGCACCCGCTGGGACTGCACCTGGAGGCCGGACGCGGCGATCTTCAGCGAGACCTGCAAGGGATCGATCATCGGCTCACCTCCCTCTAGCCCCTGGAGCTCGCCACGAGCATGCGATGAAAGGCTTTGGTGATGCCGGCATTGAGTGCGTACTTGCGGTTCACCTCACCGGCCTTGATCAGCTCCTGCTCGAGAACCACCGTGTTCCCCGAGTGAACGACGTCCCAAGCTTCCTCGTCCCGCGTATCCGCCACCGGCATGCCAAGCTGCGGCGCACGCATGTGCCCCGCCCGTGTCGTCGCCATTTCCAGCGGCGCGCGGCTCAGCACCGCCTCGAACGGTTCCGTATCGACGGCTTTGAAGCCCGGCGTGTTCGCATTGGCGATATTGCCTGCCACGGCGGTCTGACGAACCGACAGCCACTTGTTGTGCTGCGATACGAGATCAAAGAGGTGAACTGGTCCCATCGCGGCTCCCCCGTCGCGCTTCGTCGTGATGCGAGTAGAGGGCGCCAGTCTTGTCCGAGGCTTGCTTAACCGAATTTTTACGCCGGTATGCCTTGGAAATGTTACGAGGGGAGATGCTCAGCTCACCTTCGAGCGTGCGCTACACGGCGAACTGCCCACTTTGGCCGTGAACCGAAATGGGACTGAGCCAGGAGGCAATCCTATGACTTCGGCTTGCCCCACAGCGCTTCCAGCCGGGCATCGCGGCCGCAGCCGTGGCGGTAGATGAAATACTGGATCGGATGCCGATTGTGGTAATCCTGATGGTATTCCTCGGCCGGAGTGAACGTCGAGGCAGCTGTGATCTCGACGACGATCGGCTGCTTGATGGCTCCACTCTTCTCCAGCGCCGCCTTCGATTCCTCAGCCTGCTGCTTCTGCTCCTCCGTGTGATAGAAGATCGCCGGCCGGTACTGGTCGCCACGGTCGCAGAACTGACCGGTGCCGTCGGTCGGATCGACATTGTGCCAGTAGACGTCGAGCAGCTGGGTGTAGCTGACCTGGCTCGGATCGTACTTGAGTTGCAGCACCTCCGCGTGACCGGTCGTGCCGGCCGATACCTCCGCATAAGTCGGATTGGCCGTCTTGCCACCCATGTAGCCGGAGGTTGTTTCAACGACCCCCTTCACCTTGTCGAAGTCGGCCTCGGTGCACCAGAAGCAGCCGCTGGCGAACGTCGCCACCTCCAGCTTGGGAGCAGGCTCTGCGGGCGGGGTGCCGGTTTGCGCCGCGGCAACGGCATTCAGGAGGAACAAGGCGCTGAATGCGCTGATGATGAGGCGCAGCATGGGTCGGCCCTCCGGCCGCACTTCGGCGGCAGCTTGGATGCGGTGATCAGTTTGCGCCCTGAATCACGCGGCGGGAAGCGTTATTCAGCTCGACGCCTTCGGCACGAACTTCATCGCGACGCCATTCATGCAGTAGCGCAAGCCCGTGGGCGGCGGCCCATCCTCGAACACGTGGCCGAGATGCCCGCCGCAACGGCTGCAGTGCACCTCGGTGCGCTTCATGAACAAACCCCAGTCCTCGCTGGTGCCGATCGCACCGTCGATCGGTTTCCAGAAGCTCGGCCAGCCGGTGCGGCTGTCGTACTTGGTCTCCGATGAGTACAGCGGCAGATCGCACGCGGCGCAGTGGTACACGCCGGGAGCGTAGTTCTTGTCCAGCGGACTGGAGAAGGCGTACTCGGTGCCGTGATCACGCAGCACGTGATACTGCTCCGGCGTCAGCAGCTTCTTCCATTCCTCAGGGGTTTTGGTGATCTCGAACTGCGTCTGGTCGGTCTTGCCGGCCGAGAAGACGCGGGGAACGGCGACGGCTCCGACAAGTCCGGTGACCGCACCGAGAAATCCGAATTGGCGACGGGTCATCATCACAGGCCTCCTTGGGTCCTGGATAATTCCGGGCCTTCCTGGCCCGTCGCCCGGAAAGATAGGAGTTCGATGCGTGAAGCGTAAAGCGGGGCTCCGATCAAACTCTCGTGCGCGGAGCCGTCCGACCGAATATGCCGCAGCGCAGCGTCAGCCCAGGTACGGGACCGCGCAGTCGACCACGATCTCCTCTGGGCTCAACCGGCAGCGGTAGGCGAGCATTTCCACACCGGCCGCCCGGGCCGCCTCAAAGGCTTCCCAATAGGCCGGGTCGATGTCGCGGGCGAGCTCGAAGGTTTCCGCATCGCCGCGCTGGATCAGGAACATCATGACCGCCCGATGCCCCTCGCGCACCATGGCTGCAAGCTCCATCAGGTGCTTGGCACCACGCTCGGTCACGCTGTCCGGAAACTCGGCGCGGCCCGGCTTCCGCATCATGTGCACGTTCTTGATCTCGACGTAGCACAGCCCCTTGCTGGCGCATTCGAGCAGAAGGTCGATGCGGCTGTTGAGGCCATACTTCACCTCGCGGCGCAGCCCCGGGTAGCCGGCGAGATCAGCGATGCGCCCGGCCCCGATCGCCTCTGCCACTAGCGCATTCGGCCGCCCCGTGTTGATGCCGACCAGCGTCGGCCCCCGGCCGAGATCCGCCTCCACCATCTCCCAGGTGTGGCGGTATTTGCGGGTTGGACTATCGCTCGTGGACAGCCACACGACCGAGCCGGGGCTCGTGAGGCCGATCATGGAGCCCGTATTCGGGCACGACGCCGTCACCTCCGTCCCGTCATCCAGGAGGACGTCGGCCAGGAAACGCTTGTAGCGCCGGACGAGCCGGCCTCGGATCAGGGTATCAGGGAACCGCATGGCAGGTGGAAACTAGATCTGTCGCACGGGGCAGCGCAAGCCGATCCGGTGTAAGCTCCCACAAGAGAGGGGCTTAGCTCGGGGAATGCGGATGGCACCAGCGCAAGACAACGACATCGTCACGGCAGCGGTACTCGTCATTGGCGACGAGATCCTGTCGGGGCGCACCAAGGACAAGAACATCGGCTATATCGCCGATCACTGCACCCAGATCGGCATTCAGCTGCGCGAGGTGCGGATCGTCGCCGATGACGAGGCCGACATCGTCGCGGCGGTCAATGCGCTCCGGGGCCGTTACGACTACGTCTTCACGACCGGCGGCATCGGGCCGACGCACGACGACATCACCGCCGATTGCATCGCCAAGGCGTTCGGGGTCGGGATCGATGTCGACCCACGGGCGCTGGCGCTGCTCAAGCCCTACTACGAGAAGCGCGGCGTCGAGCTGACGGAAGGCCGGCTGCGCATGGCCCGCATCCCCGACGGGGCCGATCTGATCGAGAACTCGGTCTCCGTCGCGCCCGGGTTCATGACCGGCAATGTGATCACGCTCGCAGGCGTGCCCAACATCATGCAGGTCATGCTCGATGCCGTCACGCCACGCCTCAGGACCGGCAAGAAGATGCAGTCGGTGTCGATCGATCTGCAGTTTCCCGAAGGCGCGATCGCGGACGTGTTCGGCGAGCACCAGAAGCTCTACCCAAGCGTGTCGATGGGCAGCTACCCGACGTTCCGGGACAACCGCCCCTCGACGCAGCTCGTTCTCCGCTCCACCGACCCCGACCTCCTCGCCGAAGCCGTTGCCGGCCTCAAGGAGAAGCTCGCCGCGCGGGGCATGCTGTAGGCCGAGGCGCAGCGTCAGGCGGCTTTCGAGCCTTTGGCCCAACAATCTTGGATCCCGGATTATCGCCGCCAAGGCGCGCCGCCCCGGGTGACGGCGATATCGTGCCG
>JAEZHL010000132.1 GCA_023416575.1 Pseudomonadota bacterium | reverse complement strand
TGGTGGTGATGGCGCGGTAGATCTGCCCGCCGGGAGCCGGGTTTTCATCCAGCACGATCGTCGACAGGCCTGCGCGAGCCGTCAGCGCCGCGGCCGCCAGTCCGGCCGGACCCGCGCCGATGATGGCAACGTCATACTTCTCTTCGAGAGCCACTGCTTCGGTCACCGGCCGGCCTCCCGCTTACCGCGCTGGGTTTCGATGCGCATTCCGTCCCGCACGGGAACGAGGCAGCCTTGCCGATTGCCGACACCATCGATCGTGACGAGGCATTCGAAGCACACGCCCATCATGCAGTAAGGCGCGCGCGGTGCGCCGCTGACCGGCGTCGTGCGGCAGTGGTCGAAGCCGGCGGCGAGGAGGGCCGCAGCAACGGTGTCGCCGTCGCGGACCTCGACCCTTTCGCCATCGACGCTGATAGCAAGGGTGGTGGTTGCCGCGTCAGGCAGCCTTCGGAACATGGAACCTCCGAGCACTGAATGGATTGAGCAGGTCGGCATCGAGCCGGCCACGGGCAATCATGGGGGCAAGCGTCAGCGCGTGATTGGCGGCGAGCGTCACCCCGGAATGGCAGCACGCAACGAATGCGCCAGGGCAGGTCTCCGACTGGTCATAGACCGGAAAACCGTCAGCGGTCATGACACGAACACCCGCCCACATCCGCACGACGTTGACGCTGCCGAGGACCGGGAACATCCGCACCGCGCGTGAGGCCATCACCGAATTGATCGGCATCGTCAGGCCGTCGGGAGTGGTGCCCTCCTCCTTGCTGTCGCCGATCATCACCGTGCCCTCATCCGTCTGGCGAAGGGTGACGACGGGATGCGGCAGAAAGGGCGCGAGGCGCTCCGTGACCATGATCTGCCCGCGTTCCGGTCGCATCGGCGCTTCGAGGCCGACCATCGCCGCCAGATGCAGGTTGGCGTTGCCGGCGGCCAGCACGATCTTGCCCGCATGCACCTCGCCAGAGGACGTCGTGAGGCGGAATGCACCGCGCTCGTAAGCGATCTTCTCGACGCGATGGCTCGGCAGATAGCGGCCGCCATTGCGCTCGAACGCGATGTGCAGGGCGCGATAGAGACGCAACGAGTTGCAGTGGCCGTCGATTGGGCAGTAGCTCCCGCCCACCACCTCCGGACCGATGCTCGGCAGCATGGTCGCGATCCTGGCCCGGTCGACGATCTCGGTCTGATAGGGCAATTCCGGAGTTTGATTGTGCAGGCGATTGAGCTGCTTGGCCCGCGCCTCAAGCTCGGCCTCCGACAGCACCAGATGGAAGCCACCGGGGCGCTGGAAAGCTACGTCGAGGCTGGTTTCCTCCTTGAGCTGCGCCGCAAATCCGGCCCAGGCATTGGATGAGCGCACGGTCCAGTGCGCGTACTCCGGCATCCCGAGGCCCTTGCTCTGCACCCAGACCAGCGCGAAGTTCGCCCGCGAGGCGCGCACCACGGCGTCGCCTTCGTCGAGCAGGGCCACACGCTGGCCATCACGGGCGAGGCCATAGCTGATCGCAGCGCCGACGAGCCCGCCGCCGACAACGGCGAAATCGTAATCACGCGAGGAGGACATGACGTTACCTCTCCTCCTTGCCGCGGCCCACCAGAAGGCGCTCAAGGCCGTAGATCCGGTCGAGCACCACCAGGGCCACGACGGTGATGGCGATGACGCTCGCGGAGACGGAGGTCACCAGCGGATCAATGTTGTCCTGGATATAGAGGAACATGCGTACGGGCAGTGTCTCCGTGCCGGGTGCCGCGACGAATACCGTCATCGTCACCTCGTCGAATGAGTTGATGAAAGCCAAGGCCCAGCCGCTGGCGAGCCCCGGCAGAATGAGCGGCAAGGTGATCCGACGCACCAGCGTCATCTCCGACGCGCCGAGCGAAATAGCTGCCTGCTCCAGGCTCCGGTCAAGGCCGATGGCGGACGCGAGCGTCAGTCGCAATGCGAACGGCAGCACGACGACGATGTGCGACAGGATGAGGCCGGTGTACGTCCCGCCGATTCCGATCTCGGTGAAGAAGCGCAGGAAAGCTATGCCCAAGACGACGTGCGGAATCATCAGTGGCGACATCAGCAGCGCCGTCAGCGCCTCGCGTCCGGCAAAGCGGTAACGCGCGATGGCGAGCGCCGCCGGGACCGAGAAGCCAACTGCGATTGCGGACGACACCGCGCCCAGCCAGACGCTGCGCCAGAACGCGGTGATGAATTCCGGATAGTCCCCGATCGCGCGGAACCAGCGCAGCGACAGCCGCTCGGTGGGGATCGAGAGGTATCCCTCCGGCGTGAATGCCACGACGACGACAATCGCGATCGGAGCAACCATGAAGGTGACGAACAGCGTATGGAACGTGAGGGCCAGCCAGCCGTTGCGGCTCATCGCAATTTCTCCCCGTAACGGCGTTCGACGAGCCAGTTGCTCCCAACGATGATGATGATGAGGGCGACGAGCAGCAGAACAGCGACCGCAGCACCGAGTGGCCAGTTGAGCGTATTGAGGAACTCGTCATAGGCCAGCGTAGAGGCCACCTTCAGCCGACGTCCACCGATGATCGCTGGCGTCGCGAACGCGCTGGCAGCGAGCGCGAACACGATGATCGACCCGGACAAGACGCCAGGGATGACCTGCGGAAACACGATGCGGCGCAAGATCGTCAGCTGGCTGGCGCCGAGAGATGCCGCCGCACTCTCGATCTGCGGGTCGAGTCGCTGCAGCGCCGCCCAAACCGACAGCACCATGAACGGCATCAGCACATGAGTCAGTGCGATGATGACGCCGATCTCGGTGAACATGAACGGAATCGGCTGGGAGATCAGACCCAGGTTCATCAGCGCTTTGTTCACTATACCCGAGTTGCCGCCGAACAGCAGCGCCCAGCCCAGCGTGCGGGCCACGACGGAGATAAGCAGCGGTCCGAGGATGACGAGCAGGAAGATGCCGCGCCACGGGCTGCGCATCCTGTTGAGGATGTAGGCCTCGGGCGCACCGAACAGCGCACACAACAGCGTCACCGCAACCGCAATGCGGAATGTGCGCGCGAACATCTCGTGGAAATAGCTGTCCGACCAAATCTCGAGCCAGTTCTTCAGGATGAAGACCGGCTCGATACCCTTGTACTGCCCCCAGTCGTGAAACGAGAGCAGCACCGTCATGAGAATCGGGATGAGGACGATGCCGACGAACAGCAGGAACGCGGGCAGGCTCAGCCAATAAGGCGCGAGGTTTGCCCGGCCGGTGTCGAGGCCAGCCTTGGACGGCGCCGGGCTCATGCAGCCGCCCCCTCTGCGGCCCGCACACCCATGTCAGCGGCCTTCCACGTCAGGCTCACCGCCTCGCCCTCGGCCGGCATCGTCTCGCCGGAGTTCTGGCGAATGACCGTAATGACACCGCCCGCTGTGTCGATCTGATAGAGCCAGTGATTGCCCTGGAAGATCCGCGTTTTGACGGTACCAGCAAGGCCGCCGTTCCCAAGCGGCCCGAAGCCGATCTTCTCGGGACGGACGGACAGCGTGACCCGGCCGCGGAACTGCGGCGGGACCGGCCACTTGGAGCCTCCAAGCTCTGCCTCGCTGCCGGCAAGATTGACCTCTGCTTCGAGCTGATTGGTCTTGCCAAGGAAGCTCGCGACAAAGGGCGTTGCCGGGCGCTCGTAGGTCTCGTGCGGCTGTCCGATCTGCTCGACTTTGCCCTGATTCATGACAACGATGCGATCCGAGAGCGCCATCGCCTCGGCCTGGTCGTGGGTGACGAGAATCGTCGTGGTGCCGACCGTGCGCTGGATCTGGCGCAGCTCGATCTGCATTTCCTCGCGCAACTTGGCGTCGAGATTTGAAAGCGGCTCATCGAGCAGCAGGATGCGTGGGCGGATCACCAGCGCACGGGCGAGCGCCACGCGCTGCTGCTGGCCACCGGACATTCGCCGCGGATAGCGCCCGGCAAGCGCCGACAATCCGACGAGATCAAGCGCCTCGGCTACGCGCTTGCGGCGCTCCTCCCGCCCGATCCCCTGCATCTCGAGACCGAACGCGACGTTCTCCGCCGCCGTCATGTGCGGAAACAGCGCGTAACTCTGGAACACGATCCCGAGGCCGCGCTGGCTCGGTTTCACCGCAAGCAGATCCTTGCCCTCGAGGCTGATGGCGCCAGATGACGGCGCGACGAAGCCGGCGATCATCTGCAGCGTCGTCGTCTTGCCGCAACCGGATGGCCCGAGCAGGGAAACGAACTCGCCTTTCTCAACGGAAAGCGAAAGCTCGTCGACGGCAGCATGGGTGCCAAAGTGCTTGGATAACCGGTCGAGAACCAGGAAAGGCATCGCGTGCGTTCAACTCCGATGCTGCGGGCAAGACAGAAGCGGCCCCACTCCGTGCGCCGGTGCGGGGCCGTTCATGGGCTTGGTTTAGCGCTCGACCTCGCGGTTCCAGCGCTTCGTCCAATCCTCGCGATTGGCGTTGATGGTGTCCCAATCGGGGTTGATCAGGGCCGCAGCGCGCTCGCCGGTGGGCGCCATCTTGCCGAGATCAGCTGGAACCTCGACTTTCTTGTTCACCGGGCCGTAGCCATAGTCGCGCAGCAGCACGAGCTGCAGTTCCGGCTCGAGCATCGCCTTCACGAACTCAGAGGCGAGCGGCGAGGCATTGGGCTTCTCGACCGGGCACGCGGAGGCAAGCAGCGTGACGGCGCCCTCTTTCGGATAGACGAAGTCGACGGGGAATCCGGTATTGGCAAAGGACTGCACGCGGCCGCTGCCCCAGACGGCGATCGTCGCCTGCCCCGACTGGAAGAGCTCCGTCATCTTGCCGGGTGATGGCTCATAGACGAGCACGTTCGGGTTCACTTCGCCCTTCATCACCTTGAAGCCGGGCTCGATCGCCTTCTCGCCGCCGCCATTGAGACGCGCGAACATCATCAGCGTGTAGAGGCCGTAGGTGTTATTGATCGGCGGAATGACGAGCTGCTGCTTGTACTTGGGATCCTTGAGGTCGTTCCAGCTCGTCGGCGCGGGCCAGCCACGCTCCTGGAACACCTTGGTATTGTACATCAAGCCCGTCGCGACGAGGCCGATGCCGACGGCCTTGTCATCCTTGTAGCGGGCGCTTTGGTAGAGATCGTCCGCAGGGAGCTTGTCGATCGTGCGGCAGAAGCCGAGCTGGATCGCCATGTACATCGGCCCGTCATCGACGATAGCGACGTCGATGACCTGATTGCCCTTCTGCGCCTGCAGCTTCGCCAGGGTGTCCGTCGAGTTTCCAGCGACGTACTCGACCTTGACGTTATGCCTCTTCTCGAACTCAGGAATGATTTCCTTGCGCAGCGTCTGCTCGAACGATCCGCCATAGCCGGCCACCGTGAGCGTCTGCTGCGCGGCGCTTTCCAGCGCCGTGAGGGAAACTGCGAGGCCCGCGAGGGCCACCGTACGTAGGCGTTTCATCCCATTCTCCTTGGCGAGTACCGCTGAGCAATATCCTCAGCTTCGAGACAAATCCGCATAACGTCAAGCCGCTTTTTTTGGGCGTCACTTGCCAGAATATTATACGCTCCGACCAATCAAGGTGATCCCAGCGAGGCAGGTTTGCAGATCCATCCACGTCAGGTCGAAGCGTTCCGACTTGTGATGTTGCGCGGCTCGGTCACGCTCGCCGCGCAGGAACTCGAGATCAGCCAGCCCGCCGTCAGCCGGTTACTGCGTGATTTCGAGGAGCGGATCGGCTTCCCGCTGTTCGAGCGGCGTGGCAATCAGCTCGCGCCGACACCGGAAGCCGATCTCCTGCTCGCGGAGGTCGAGCGCAGCTTCTCAGGCCTCAGAGACATTGCGAGGTACGCGCGCGATCTCGGCGAACGGCGCGCTGGCGCACTCCGCATCGTCGCGATGCCGGCGCTGGCGATGGGGTTTATCCCCCGCTTCATGGGCGAGTTCCTCGCCGACCGCGAGCTCGAGCACATCTATCTGCATGGCATGCCATCCCATCTCGTTGTCGAAGCTGTCGCGTCCGGACAGGCGGAGGTGGGATTTGCGGCAGCGCCGCTCGGGCGGCCCGGGCTCCTGAGCGAGCGCATTGCCGCGAAGGCCGTTCTGGCAGTGCCGGCAGAGCACCGGCTTGCCAAGCATCGCGTCGTCTCACCCGCGGATCTGGTGAACGAGCGCTTTATCTCGATCTCGGACGGCGGAGCCTCGATATTCGGCTCTCAGATCGATATCGCCCTGGCAGGCGTGCCACGTAAGATCGTGGCGACGACCCCGCTGACCGGAATCGCGTGCAGCCTTGTGGCGGCCGGCGTCGGCGTCGCGATGGTCGACCCGTTCGCGGCCAGCGAATTCGAGGATCGGGGTGTCGCCTTTCGACCGTTCCGGCCGGTGATCGAGGCGCACATCGTCTCGGTCACCTCCGCGAATCGCAAGTTGTCACGCATCGCAGAGGAATTCCTGGAGGCGCTCCGTACGCGCATTGACGCCATGAGCCACCCGGATATCGGCAATGGAAGAAGTTCGTTCGGCTCGGGCAAACCCGCCAGAACGCGCCTGCGAGCAGCCCGCCGCCCAGCCCCCACCTCGAGACAGGGCAAGACCGGAATCGGCAAGTCACGGGGAACCTGAAGCCGGACTGCCGCTTCCGGCGGCGACATCGCTGAACCGAATTGGGTGCACCCGGAAGCGACGAGGGTTACCGGGCTCCGCGGCGGAACGCGGCGGATGCCAGCAGGCCGGCGCCCACAGCGATCGTCACTGTAAATAGGCCGTATAGGAACGGCCGATTAAATGCAAAATTGTGAAGCAGCAGCTCCAGCCCTTCACGCTCGAGCCTGACACGGGCGGTGTATGTGCTCAGGATGTTGCCGTCGCGGAAAAGGTAGACACGCACGTCCAGCGGGCCAACGGGCACGTTCGCCGGCAGGTTGACGGAGGCCCGGAACAGACTGCGACCGATGAAGACGACGCCATACTGCTCCTGCACGTACAGGCCGTCCTCCTGCTTCAGCCGTACGACGGCCTCAGCAAACTCCTGCAGGTCTGCTGTCGTAACCCCGGTCTCCCAGCCCCGAACGGGCGTCATGCGCACGTGCTCGAAGCCGATGTCGTTCTCACGCAGAACCAGCGGGTTAGTGACCTCGTCGAGAGGACGCGTCGACAGGATGGTATAGTAGCTCGGAACGCTCTCGAACGTGATCGATTGCGTATTGATCCAGATGCCCGCAACTCTGCTCTTGCGGCGGGCGACGAGGCGAGTGGGCGTGCCTTCCAGAACGATGACGACGTCATAGAGACCGGACTCGGCCGTCTGCTGTCGGCTATGGTCCACCGCGCCGAAGATGACGACCTCCGTCCCGGTGAAACTCGACGTCACCGCGACGCTGCGCGAGGAGACGTCGGCCTGCACGGATTCCCGTGGCACGGTATCTGGCGGTACCGGCCGCGGAGGCTGCTCCCGCTCGACCTGCGCGACTGAATCGGGCGTCGCCGGCGCCGGGCGCTGCTGCCGGCGCTGCGCTTCGGCCACCTCGACGCCGACCAGCATCGCCAAGCTCGCCACCAGAATGGCAGTTCCCAGCAATCCCTTCACTAAGCGCCGGTTCAGCTTCACCAGCGGCCTCCAACAACGCTGCTGATCGAATAGGCGTCTTCCGGAGTCGCGACCATGTTCCAGGCGATGCGAATGCACACGAGCAGCACGAGCGCCGCCAGAAGGAAGCGCAACTGCTCGCCCTTGAGCTTCTGGCCAGCAACCGCGCCGAACTGCGCCCCGATCACCCCGCCGATCATCAGCAGCAACGCCAGTACAACGTCGACGGACTTGTTGAGCGTCGCATGCAGGATCGTCGTAAATCCTGTCACAAATACGATCTGGAACAGTGACGTACCGACGACGACGTTCGTTGGCACCCGCAACAGATAGATCATGGCCGGGACCATGATGAAGCCGCCACCGACACCCATGATGGCGCCGAGGAAGCCCACCAGCATCCCGATGGCGAACGGCGGAATGGCACTGATGTACAGCTTGGAGCGGTGGAAGCGCATCTTGAGGGGCATCTTGTGCACCCAGATGTGCTGGCCGGGGCGACGTGCCGACACCACTTTGCCGTGCCGCGTCTTGCGAATGGTATTAGCGCTCTCCATCAGCATCAGCGTACCGATGATGCCGAGGAACGTGACGTAGGCGAGCGAGACGAAGAACTCGAACTGGCCGATCTGACGGAGGAGCTTCACCACCTCGACGCCGAGCAGCGATCCGATGAGACCGCCGGCGAGCAGCACGGTGCCCATCTTGAAATCGACGTTGTTGCGCCGCCATTGCGCGATGGCGCCGGAAACGGACGAGGCGACGATCTGCGCGGCCTCGGTGCCGACGGCGACGGCAGCAGGAACACCTGAGAATATGAGGAGCGGCGTCATCAGGAAGCCGCCACCGACCCCGAAGAGCCCCGACAGGAAGCCGATCGCCCCACCCATGCCGAGGAACACGAAGATGTTCACGGACATCTCGGCAATGGGCAAATAAAAGGTCATGTCTGAGCCGCAGCCGATCCTAGCGTCGCAACCCTCCGTCAGGAGCCGCGCCTGCCGGAGCAAACTACTCAGCCGGAATGGCAATTTCTAGGTGAGCAAACTGCCTGTCCTTTAAGCCAGTGGGAAGCTGCCGGGTCAATGCCCATTTCGCTGCATAACCCAATTTGTTCCGAAATTGTGTAATGGTGCATTGTCGGACGGCCATCCCGCCCCCGGGAAATTGGCCGTCGTTCTTGCAAAAGCTAACAGAACCGGCCGGAGGGCGCGTACGTATTCACTATTTGAAATCAGCCCTGGCGGTCGTTCCAGGCTGTGCCAGCCGCGCGGGGATCGTTGGCCGACGCTGACGCCGTCAGGGGCTTCCAGGAGCGGATCGCTGCGTCCGCAGACCGGAGTTGCGCCGGATCGAGTTTCGCCTTGACAGCATCCCGGCGCCGGGCGGCCTCAGTGTCACCCGCGATGGCGGCGAGGCTGAACCAGATGTACGCCTGCGTCAGGTCAAGATCGATGCCACGGCCCGTCTCGTAGAGAACCGCCAGGTTGTACTGGCTGTCTGTCAAACCATGGGAGGCGGCCACCGTGAACCAGCGCGCCGCTGCCTGATAGTCAGCCGCGCTGCTGCTGGCATTGAGAACAGCCAGGTTGTGCATGGCTTTCAGGTTACCCTTCTCTGCCGCACTTCTATACCAGGCCGTGGCGCGACCCAGGTCTTGTCCGACGCCGAGGCCGCGCTCGTACATGGTGCCGAGGCGATATTGGGCCGGTGCAAAGCCGCGCGCGGCCGACCGCTGGTACCAGGTCACGGCCTCATTCAGGTCCTGCTTGATGCCCTGGCCATCGGCGAGCCGGACCGCTACCTCGTATTCGGCGGACGGATCGCCATTGGCGGCGGCAATGCGCAGCGGGAGTGGCCCCACCTCCGCCGGTGGCAGGTTCCGATTTCCAGCGCTCGCGTCTGCTCCCTTCGGCGGCATCGCCAGCAAATGGTGATCGGATGACTGCGGGATGAGCGCCACCGGCATCGGAAGTACGCTGGTCGGCGCTGTCCCGTTATCGATCACGATCCCGCGCGCCTCTTCCGACGCTGCGCCGGGAACTTCCGACAGTTTTGCGGCAGGCTTGACGGCACTGCGCTCCAGGCCCGCCGGTCTTTTCACCGTCCCCTTGTAGATGCTGTACGTGGTCAGACCAATTCCGACCGCCAGCACGACTCCGAGGGTCGCCACCACCAGCCCGGTCACCGGCCGCGAGCCGGGAATGCGCTTTCCGGCAGGAGCGGAACCGGCGCGAGAATTGCTGCGAACGAACTCAGCGGGCTCGTCACCACCCTGGCTCGCCGCCTTCCGCGCGGCACGGCGGGCTGCGGCCAGGAAATCCTCACGACTGGGATGCATGGGTCGCGCGCCATCCGCGCTGCCGGACGGCCCCGGCCCGGCGTTGCCCTGACCGCTGACTCTCGCCGCAACGGACGGAAAAGCATCGTCATTTATTGCAGGACGGGCTTGCCGGATCTCATCCAGCCGGTAGGCCATGGCCTCCTCCAAGGACGAGGCGCGGCCGCCAGCAAAATCACCGGACGATGCCGTAGGACCGGGCGTCGCGCCGAATGTCGGGCTGTCCTGGAACTGATAGGCCTGAACCTCCTCGCCCTCACGCGCGCCGCCGTGAGCCGACCGCCCGGCCGCATTGGCGGTGCCGTATTGCCCCGTTGCGGGGGCGGCAACGGATGATTGCGCAAGCTCGAGCTTGTCCATGCGCGCCAGCAGATTTCGCAAGGAATGCTGAATCGTTGCGAGCGCGCCGGCGATATGCTCCCCGCCCTTGCGCTGGCTCGCGACGAATTGCTCGATGACGTTGCCGAGCTCGGAAAGCCGATCTCTCGCAGCGCCGACCTCCCCATCCCGCACCTGCCGCTCCCAAAGCCGCTCGACGACGACATCAGCCAGTCGGGAGACGTCGACCTCGGGCATCTGCCGCTGATCCATCAGCTGCGTGAACCGCTGGTCGGAAATCTGCTCACCGAGCAAGGTCAGCTGCGTTTCGATTTCGTCGAGCCTGCCCAGCTGGTTCTGCGTCCGGCTGACGTGTTGCACAAGCTCCCCGATATGGGCAGCGACCGCATTCAGCCGGTCAGCATCGAGGCGGACCGTGATATCTGCAAGCGCCGTCCCAACTTTATGCTCGAAGTTGTCAAAGCGCGCCTCCAGTGCGGCCACCGAGCCGTCCGGACGGATGCTGGCGAGCACATGCTCGAGGCGGTCGGCAATTCCCGCGATGCGATCCACACTTTCCGTTGCTGCATCGTGAGCCGCTGGTCGCGCCGGCTCCCTATATGTGCTCGGTTCGCTGAAAGGCGCCTGTGGCTCTGACTGTTCGGGGATTTGCGCATGGCGGAAGGCGAAGTCATCATCGTAGGCGTCCGACCGCTCGGGCTCGTAAAGACGCGCCAGCGCGTCGGCGGAGGCGTAGTCCCACTGGTTGTCGTGATCGGCCGGCTGCGGATACGGAGCATGGTGAGGGGCTGATTGCTCCGCATGCGCGAAGTGCCTTCCCTCGTTGGCCCAGTCATCGAAACCGGAAGGGGCAGCCGCCGACCTCTGCTGCGGTGGCGCATCGCTGGCGTGGCGCGACTCGGCTCGGCCCATGTCCGGCTCATACTCGCGCCTGAGCCGATCATCGAAAGGGAAATCAGCGTCCTCAGGCCAGAAGCTCTGTCTCTGCGTCGCCTCACCAGGGCGCCAGCCCTCCGGCGCACGCTCTACTGCGGCCACGCCGCTCTCACTGCTGGCGAATCTGGACCCGGCGAGTTCCGTGATCCCGTTCTCGATCCTGGCGAAGGCAGCAGCGAAGTCAGGCGAGACAGGACGCATCGTCTGCGTTTCGCCCGAAATATTGACGAGCCGGGATTGCACATTCCGCAGTGCCGTATCCTGGCGTTGACCGGCATTGGCCATGTGATCGGCGATGCGCGACAGCAGGCCACGAAGCTCGCCCGGCTCGGAGGCAGAACCGTCAGCCTGCGCGCCAGCCCCATGGCGGGCACGCCTGCCGTACGGATCCTTGTTGCTGTCGTAGGCCATGCCCTCCCCCGTGGGGTCAAGATCGCGGGGCGCCTTGGATCGGCCTCCGCCGGGGAGGGACAGGGAGCGGAGATCCACTCCGTTCCACCGCGTGCCGTTTCTAGCGCATCAAATAGGTCCGATACGCCGCACAAGCTGGGACCAGCACTCAGCCACACTGGCAGTCCGCAGTAAAGGTTTGGTTAACGCGATTTTATCCCGACAGTAAAAGCTCAGTTGTGCAGAGATACATATTGGGCGAACCAGCACCGCCAATCGAGTGCGAGACGGGGTCACCATAGTCCCCACCACGCGCTTGAATCCGGTGCCTCCCATGGCAACATTCCGCAGGACGGGATCACGGCTGCCACCGCATATCTCGCCTGCTGGCCGGACATATGGAGTTGTCTATGCGCGCGTCGTTCATCGCCATCCCGCTAATGGCCGTTCTCGGTTTTGCAGCGACGAGCGCGACCGGGCAGGAACGGCAGGGGCGCTACGTCATGAGTCCCACGGAAAACGGCTTCGTCAGGATGGACACCGAGACCGGTGCCATGTCCTTGTGCACGCGGCGGGACGACAAATGGACTTGCGCGTTGATGGAGGACGACGCCAAAGAATTGCGCGACGAAGTCGCGACGCTGCGTGCCGAGGTGAAAAGACTGCAAGAGCAGGCGGCACTCGCGGGACGCGCGCCCGGCGAGGCACCCTCAGCCGAGCAGCCCGAACGCAATCTGGAGCTGCCGACCGAAGGGGACATCGACAGGGCATTCGATTACGTCGAGCGGATTTTCCGGAAATTCCGGGACCGGATGAAGCAGTTCGAGGAGCAGGAGCGCAATACCCCGCCAGAAAAACAGAATGGTGCGCAGCTCTGAGCCGAGCTCCACCTCTGGAATTGCAGCAATAAAGGAATGCCAGTGCTGAGACAGGCGAGCACCACCCTCACCATCGCTACGCGCGGATCGGGCTTCACCGATCTGACGATGAAGGTGCGTGGCTGGCTGGACGAGATCGGCGCCGGCGACGGGTTGCTCACGGCCTTTGTGCGCCACACATCCGCCTCCCTGGTCATCCAGGAGAACGCGGACGCCGACGTGCGCCGCGATCTTCATGATGCGTTCGATCGGCTCGCCCCACGCTCACACGACTACCGCCATACGATCGAGGGGCCGGACGACATGCCGGCTCACATCAAGGCTGCCCTGACGGCGACATCCATTGGCATTCCGGTGATGAGGGGCGAGCCGGTTTTCGGTACGTGGCAGGCGCTCTATCTCATGGAGCACCGTGACGCCCCGCACCGGCGTGAAATCGTCTTGCAGTTCGTTGGTGAACTGGGCTGAAACCTCCCGGAAGGGCCATCTATCCTGATGGGATTAGGACTCACACCATGATCAAAGCGGGAACCGGCGAATGATCATTCTCCGCATCCTGAGTGGGTTGTTCCTCCTGGCCGCGACACTGGCGCTCATCTCCGAGGCGACCCATGCTCAGCTCGGCATGCCGGGAGCACCGTTCACGCCGCTGCTGGATCAGCTCGCGACCTCGACGCCGAAGCTGCTTGCGACGCTCCAGCGCACGGCAGAGAGTGGGCACGCCCTGCTGTGGGACCCGGTCGTGAAATCCATCTTGTCAGCCCCAGCCTGGATCATCCTCGGCAGCTTTGGAGTGCTGTTCGGATGGCTGGGGCGCCGCCGTCACAAGCGGGTCAAGGTTTTCACGAACTGAGCTGCGCTCGCCTCCCTCGCAGCCGACCCTATTGAGGGGGCGTCTGAGTGTTCGGCGATGGCGGCTGCGCGCCTGGCGAAAGCTGCGCCGGCGGTGCGGCACTCGGAGCACCACCCGCACCACCACCTTCGCCAAGCAATGGCGCTCTTGTCAGCTCATCACGCGAGCCCTTCAGAACAAGCTGCGAGCCGCCGTCCCGGGCTGAGCTCGTGATGTCGGACAATGGCACGGCGACGCGCCGCTCGCCGATGCCCAGCGCGCGTTCAACGCTGACGACAGCCACGACCCGCCCGTCCGGCATGACCAGAACGTTCTCAACCGTTCCAAGCGCCTCGCCGGACTGACTGTTGAGCGGGGCGCGAATGTACGAGTTGAGCGGCAATGCGCTCGCCAAGTCAGTGGTCCGGATGGCTGTTGCGGGCTGCCCTACCTGCACCTCAGGTTGCCGTCCGCCGTGTAGCGCATATCCGATCAAGCCGCCGATCACCAGGGAAAGCGGAATTGCCCAATATGCCCAGGACCTTCCCGCCGTCTCAGCAGGTCTCGGCGGAGGTGGCGTTGCACGTGCGGCGAGGTCCCGGTCGGCTCCCCTCGCTGCTGCCGAGGTGGTGGTAGCGGTGGTCGCAGCAGTCGGACGTGCAGCGGCGGGTCCCGTTTCGCCCATCCGATTGAAGACACCGCTCGAGTCGAGGAGACTCGCAAGCCCGGACGGCATGGCCGCCCTGAAGTCGCTGCTCTCAGACTGTAGCTGGCGCGCCAAGCTGGCGCTGGTACCGCCCGTCGTCTGCTGGTGACGTCCGAGGACGCCGAGGATGGCCGGCATCAGCAGCCCGAGCAGAGATCGCGTGACGCCTTCACCGCTTCCGGCAAACTTGGCCAGGGTTGATGTCAGGGCCGTCGTCGCGCTGCCGCCAAGCAGCGAGCTCATCATCGACTGGCCCTGCTGCATCAGCTCGCCGGGGTTACCGAGTCGGCTGGTGAAGTTGTCGAGTGATCCCGACGACATCTTCCCCATCGTGCTCGCCAGTCGTTCAGCACCGCCGGCGGTTCCAGCCACCTGGGCTAGGCCGGACATGATGGTAGGGATCGCTGCCGAAGCCGCGCCCTGTGCCATCTTGGCGTCAATCCCAACGGCTGAGGCGAGACGGCCGATGAGTTCCGGAGTGAGAAAGCGCTGAACCGCTGTGAGCAAGATTCCCATGGAGTCACTCCACCTCGACGCGCAGGTGCCGCAATCACAGTCAACCCAACTCAGCGATGAAGGTCGGGTTCCCGGAAAGTTGAGATTGTCGTCCAGTGCGCGCGGGAGATGGCTTCAGGCGCAACGCGGCAGCGCTTGGTGGTCAGCTCCGCTTCGCCTGTGGCGATGGCTTTGCCTTTTCTTGGATGAGCTGATGGGCTCGTTCGCCCAGATCGAGGTTGGATCGGACGATGTCCACCATCAGGCCGCCTGCCACGAGAAGGAACAGCAAGCCGCACAGGGCGATCATCACGTTATTATGGCGGCGGTTGAGAACGCCGATCTCAGCTTCCGTGATCGACGCCGCTGGATCGTCGATCGCCCTGATTCGGCGGATCTTGTTACGAACCTGCCGGCGGACGGTGCCGCGATCGATGACCTGCAGCCCCGCGCGGGCCGCAATCTCGGACGCGATCTCCGGCACCGGCAACGCTGGGTCGACGTTGGCTTCGTTGACGTAGCCGAGCGGAATTTTCTCCCCGCTCTTGGTGACGATACGCGCGCCCCGCAGCATGACCGGGGCGATCATGCCGCCATAGAGCTCGCGGCGCGTTTCGATGTAGTCGATATCGGAATAAGGGATCTCGTTCTTCCGATAGAAGAACTTCGGCATCGCGACGCCACGTGCGGCCGGGAGACTTAGGCGAACCGCCCCCTCGCCGATCTCCACCCGCGACCGGATCGAGTAGAGCAGCTCGTAAACGACGAGCAGCATGATGAGCGCGAAGGCGCCAGCGAAGATCACGAAACCGGCAACATCTGCCCAGAGCTGGTGCACCACCCGCTGATAGATCATTGCGGGCATGCTGGCAAAAAACGGCAGCAGCAGCAGGAACACGAACGACAGCGTCGTCTTGCGCATCGTCCCGGCCTCGTAGACACGCCGGCCCGTCGACTTTGCTGGCGCCGAGATCACAGGCCCGTCGGCGTTCTTGCTGGCTACTACCGTGCTGTTCGGAGTGTCAGTGCGCTCTGCGACGGGCGCCGAAACTGGGACTGACGGTTCTGGATCGGCCGGAGCTGCCGGCTCAGGCTCCGCTGCGGGTTGAGCGACGGCGGCGGTCTCGGCCTTCAGCTCAGGTTGCGGTTCAATCGCCTCCGCTGCGCTGATCGCGGGCTCAGGTGATGCTGGCGATTCGGCGCCGGCGTTCTTATCTTCAGCCATTCCACCCCTCCCTTGGCAGCCAGCCGAATTCAGGTGGTCCGCCGCGACGATGGTGAATAGCGCGCGAGGTTCCCACCGAGATTGCAGTCATTATATCAGGGGAGACGAAGCCCGCGCACCTACCGTATCAAAAACGCACCCCAGGTGATGCCATGCTGTTCTCGCGAAAGAAGTTGCAGATGCCGACCCCTGAGACCGCGCTCAAGGGCCGTCCTACCCCTATTCCGACCGCGGCAACGCACTTCGTGAATGGACGATCGTTGAAAGGGCCTTATCCTGCCGGGCTCGAAACCGCGATCTTCGGCATGGGCTGCTTCTGGGGCGCCGAGCGCAAGTTCTGGGAGCTGGGCGATGGGATTTGGATTACGGCAGCCGGATATGCCGGCGGCTATACCCCGAACCCGACATATGAGGAGGTGTGCTCGGGCGCAACGGGACACACGGAGGTGGTGCTCGTCGTCTTCGATCCGAAGGTGATCAGCTACGATCGGCTGCTGAAGACGTTTTGGGAGAACCACAATCCGACCCAGGGCATGCGCCAGGGCAACGACGTCGGCACCCAGTACCGGTCCGCCATCTTCACCACACCGCCGGAGCAGCGCGCCGCGGCCGAGGCGTCGAGGGCTGCTTATCAGAAGGTGCTATCGGCGAACGGCTTCGGCGAAATCACGACTGAAATCGCCGATGCGCCGGAGTTCTACTTCGCGGAGGCCTATCACCAGCAGTACCTCGCCAAAGTTCCGCACGGCTACTGCGGGCTGGGTGGCACCGGCCTGTCCTGTCCAATCGGAACGGGCGCCAAGGTCGGCGCCTGAACCCCCAACTTTGCCGGTTGCCTCTGCCGGTTACTGCCGGTCCGCCTTCGTCCTGACCGCCGGGGCCGATGCCGGCTTGGTTGTGGTTGCCTCCTGAGCGGCCGCCGCCGGCGCATCGAGCACCGCGCGGCACTCGCCGGGAAGCTCGGCCAGGGTCATCGGCGGCTTCGGCGGTGGCGCCGGTTTCGCCGGCTTCGGCGGCGCAGTCAGCAGCGCCATCCAGTCGGCGATCTCCTTGCCGCAACCGTCGCCCGGGGGCGCGGCGGGCTGGTCCCTGCAGGACGCGCTGTCCTTCGGGCAACCGAGCCGGATGTGGAAATGATAGTGATGCCCCCAGTACGGGCGAACCTTGCCGAGCCAGCTCCGGTCGGAACCGACCCTGTCTGCCCCTTCGCACAGCGCCTTCTTAATCCCCGGATGCACGAAGATCCGGTCGACCTCGGGATAGGATGCAGCCCGCTTGATCAGCCGCACGTGGCTGTCCGTCCAGAGCTTCGGATCGACGGAGAGCTTGTCGGGCCCGAGCATCGAAGTCGCCGAAAGCTCCTCCCGCTCCTTCTCCGACAGGCGCCGGTCTGGCATCGGTGTGAACCACACGTCGGCATCGAGCCCGACCTGATGGCTCGCATGGCCGGTCAGCATCGGGCCGCCGCGGGGCTGCGACATGTCTCCCACCAGCAGCCCTGACCAGCCATCGTTCTTCTGCGCCTCCTTCGCCAGACGCTCGACGAGCGCGACGAGCCGAGGGTGGCCCCAATTCCGGTTACGGGACAACCGCATCGCCTGCCACGCTGGCCCATCGATGGCGAGGGGCTTGGCACCCGCGAGGCAACCGCGTGCGTAGAATCCGATCGCACTCGGGGCAAGCGAAGCTGGCGTTTTGGCCGCGCCAAACAGCTCCTTGGCCGGCTTTGCATCGACGCTTGCCGCCGGTTGTGCGGCTTTGGCCGGCGGCGGCGCGGTCTGAGCGCTCGCGGGCGGGGCCAGCGCGGTTGCCAGTATGGCGGATACGAATGCGGCGAGCGTGCGCATGAAATTCCCGATTATCAATCCTCGTGTCTTCTTCTAAACCAGTTGAGGGCCGAAATGAGACAAACGAATGTTCTTGCGAGATAAACCCTTGCTTGGGCGCAACGAAAAAAGATCACGACAAGCTGAATCCACCGGCAGGATTGGTTGATGACTGAGTTTCTTTACACCGGACCTGAGGATGCGCCCACGAGACTCTTGCTCGCACACGGGGCCGGCGGAGCAATGACGAGCCCGTTCCTCGAGGCCATCGCAAAACTGCTGGCCGAGCGGGGCATCGCCGTGACGCGGTTCGAGTTCGCCTACATGGCGGCCCGGCGCGTTGGCGGAAAGCGACGGCCACCGCCGAAGGCGGAACTCCTGGTCGATGAGTATCGCGCGGCAGTGGAGCGGCTCATCGCGGCCATGCCGCGAACCCAGAAGTTGCTGATCGGCGGCAAGTCGATGGGTGGCCGGGTCGCGAGCCTGCTGGCTGATGAGCTCTGCGCGGCGGGGCGCATCCAGGGTCTCGTCTGCCTCGGCTACCCATTCCATCCGCCGGGCAAGCCGGAGCAACTGCGCACGCAGCATCTCATGGAACTGGCGACACCGGCACTCATCGTGCAGGGCGAGCGCGACCCATTCGGCAGCCGCGCGGAGGTCGAGCAGCTCACTCTCGCGCCGAGCATTCGATTTCACTGGGCCGGCGATGGCGACCATGACCTTGGGCCCCGTGGCGGCAGAGGCTTCACCCGACGCGGCAACTTGGAGGCATCCGCCGATGCGGTCGCCGCGTTCGCAAACTCACTGCCAAGACCACCGGGCTAGGCGGAAGCCGGCACCGGCTCGGGATCCGGCAACCGCCGCGGCAGCAGCCAGACAGCGGCGAGAATCGCGACGGCGGCTAGCGCGAGCACCTGAAACAGCCGGTCGAAGCCCCAGCCTTGATGGATCCACGCGATAAGGGGTAGTGCCGCAGCCAGCACCGCGAAGCTCACGATGTAGCGGACACCATAGATGGACGCCCGCAGATCCGACCTGGCGAGCTTGCCGATCATGTAGTCGTTGATCGGGATCTGGCCGAACGCCCCGAGCATGAAGGCGAGCGCAACGACCAGCGCCGCCCAGTCTGCCAGCCCCGGCATGACTGAGAAAAACACCACCTGAATGGTCGCGACCCCGATGAAAACCGTTCTCGGCCCCAACCGGTCGAGGAGACGTCCAACGATGATCTGGGCAATGGACGCGATCGCAAACACCAGGAAGGCAAGCCAGCCGATGAGCGTCGCCGAGCCTGCGATACCCGTCAGGCGCTCGTCGAACACTTTGGGCAAGGCAAAGGTGGTCGACTGGAAAATGATCCCCGAAACGGCCGTTGTGAAAAAGATGATCGCCGACAGTCGGATCAGCAGCATCCGCAGATCCGGCGTCATGGGCGCCGCCGCTCCAGCCGACTTGGCGCGTTTCCCCGCAGCGCCCGGCATCATGTCGGCTCGGAACAGGGAGATGTACGCGAGCCCGATCAGGATCGAGGCGATACCCGGCGCGATGAAGGCGAGGCGCCAGCCGCCGTTGTCGATGAAGTAGCCCGTAATGAGCGCCGCGCTCGCGACACCGAGGTTGCCCCATACGCCGTTGATGCCGATCGCCATGCCGGTGCCAGACTTGGAGGCACGCTCGATCAGCAGCGCCAGTCCGACCGGGTGGTATATGGCAGCAAACACGCCGATGATGAACAGCCCGAACCCGATCTCGACGGGTGTCCTGGCAAACGAGGTGCAGATGGCCGCAAGCCCGATGCCGACAAAGAAGACCGCCATCATCCCTTCGCGGCTCCACCGGTCGGCAAGCCAGCCGGCCGGCAACGCGAACACTCCGAACGCGATGAAGCCCGGTGTTGCATAGGGGATCAGCGCCGAATAGCTGAGCCCCCATTCACGCGACAGGGCCAGCGCGGCCACCGTGGCGAACACGAGCGTCAGCAGATGATCGAGGAAATGCCCCAGGTTGAGGAACAGGAAGTGCAGGCGGTCGCGGCTGGAGGCAAGTGGCATCGCTGCGCTCGCTGATTATCATTGCCTGAGCAATGATCTGACATCATTCGTAGCCTTCTGCAACGGATGCTGCGATCCGCTCCTCGAGATCCGCGCGATTAGCAAGCCCGCCCGGGCTCTCCCGATTTGGCATCAGGCGTCGGAAATGGACCCAGTGCTGGCGCGCAACGGCCTCGAGCCTTTCGAGCTCGCGCAACGGAGTCGGATGATCATCGACGCGGATGTCGAGCAACGGATAGTCCTCCGCGTCATGCACGAGCAGCGCTGCCGATTGCTTGCCGCGACGATCCCCGCCGGCAGCCTCTCCGGCGCGCATGGCCGCGAGGAGGCGGCGTGCGAACGGTTTGGTCAGGTTCTTCTCGTACGCCGCAATCGTTGCCTCGATCACATTCGGCCCGGCCAGCATGTTCCCCGCCACCGACAAGCCGGGGCGGATCTCATGCCCGCACCACTCGACGCACGCCGAGCCCGTGTAGGCGGCAAAGCGCCCTTGCCGGTCCATGACATGGACCTGCCGATGCTCGTGACTCGGGTCCGGCGAGGTCAGGAATTTCACCGTGTCCTCGGCCGACGCCCCCGCCTGCATCAGCGCGATCCCCTGCGGCCCATAATAAGGATTGACGAAAGCCTGCGTCGCGACTGCACCCACTCCCGTCTTGATGTGGGGCACCAAGGCGCCGCACGCGAAAAAGCGGGTTGCAACGATGATCCCAACGCGTCCCGTCGCCTCGTCCCGCGCAATGATCGACCAGGTCATGACCTGCCTCGAAGTGGTTTGAGCCTGCTGATTCTGCCCTGCAGATGGAATTAGACCTCATCCGCTTTCCGCCGATTCTTGGGCGAAACTCCAACTCGTACACCAACATTTCATCACTGCCAACAATAGCCAGATGACTGTTATTGATTTGCGCAATGATGGGCGCCGCGCGATGATCGCAGGCGGTGAACACAAGCAGCAACCGAGAACAGCATGGAACGCCCGGAACTCCTCAAACGCGAGATCAAGACCCTCGTCTTCGATCAATACGGCACCATCGTCGACATGCAGAAGGGGCTGACGGAGATTGCGGCGCCGTTCCTCAAGCAGAAGGGCTGGGAGGGCCAAGCGCATCAATTCGTGACCTGGTGGCGACGGACGCATTTCGAGAATTCGATGATCGACGCGCTCTGCGACCGAGGGCATACGCCTTATCGGCAGATCGGCCATCGTGCCGTTTCCTACGTCATGGATCGGTGCGGGCTGACCTATACGCAGGATGAAGTGTGCTGGCTCGTCTCGGAGATCGAAAAGCTGAAGCCGTTTCCCGACGTCATCGAGGCGCTGCACAAGTTGCGCGCGGCCGGCTACAAGCTCGTCATCCTGTCGAACGGCGATCGGGACATGCTGAAGGCTGCGGGACCCTACATCGGCTTTCCCTTCGATCAGGTGATTTCTGTGCAGGAGGCCGGATATTTCAAGCCGCACTGGAAGACGTACGCGAAAGCCGAGGAGCTGATCGGGCTCGACCGGTCGAGTTGCCTGTTCGTCGCCAATCACGCCTTCGACTGCATCGGCGCGAAGTCCTATGGCATGCGCACGGCATTCATCGACCGCCGCAAGCGGCCATTCGGCGAAACTCCGCACCAACCGGATCTGATCGTGGCGGATTTCGCCGAGCTCGCGGCCACACTTTGCTGAGCCGGGCTACGAAACACCGAGGCCCCAGATCATGAGATCGGCGCACTCCGAATGAACCTTCGCCGGGTCGATCTCAATCTCCTGGTGGCCTTCGACGCGCTCATGCAGGTGCGGCACGTCACGCGCGCTGCCGCGCTGGTCGGCATCGGCCAGCCGGGCATGAGCGCGGCACTCGCCCGCCTTCGCCACATGTTCAACGACGAGCTGCTCGTGAAGCAAGGTGGCGAGATGGTTCCGACTGCGCGCGCGCTCGAGCTCGCGCCGGAGATTCGCCGCATCCTGCGCGACATCGATATCCTGGTGTCGGAGCCGCCGGCCTTCGACAGCGCCGTGAGCCGGCGGACGTTCACGCTGCGCATGTCCGATCTTCTCTCGTTTCTTCTCCTGCCGGCGATCATCGGCCGGATCGGCCGGGAGGCTCCCGGTGTCGCGCTGGAGATCGCCCATCTCGATCCCGTGGCGACCGTCGATGCCCTGGAGAGCAATGCCGTCGACCTCGCGATCAGTACGAACCTGAAGACGACCAAATCTATTCACAGCGCCGAACTCTTCCAGGATCGCGTCATTGTCGCCGCCCGCGCCGATCATCCGGCACGCTGGCGCATACAGTCGATGGAAGGCTTCACGTCCCTCGCGCAGATCAGAGTTGCCCAAAGCCCGATCGATGATCGTTTCGCGGATCGCCAGCTTGCCGATCTCGGGCAAAGCCGGTCCGTATCGGTCACCGTTCCGCATTGGCTCGCGGTGCCGGAGATCGTGGCGCGATCAGATCTCGTTGCGATCGTGCCTCTGAGCATTGCCCGGCGATTCGGCCGTGATCGCACGCTCGAGCTGATCGACCCGCCATTCCGAGATACGTCGTTCGTGTGGTCGATGTATTGGCACCGGCGACAGGCATCCGATCCAGCCATCGCGTGGCTGCGATCGGTCGTGACCGATGCCGCCCGGGCCATCACCCTGGCGGACCCGGGGCCTTCAGCCCCGGGAACTGAGGCCCCGCGATGCGAGGCTAGCTCTTGATGAATTTCAAGAGGTCGGCGTTGAACTCGTCGTGATCCACGATGGGCAATCCATGCGGGGCACCGGGATAGACTCTGAGAACGGCGTCTTTGACGATCTTGGCGCTGGCCCGCGCCGCAGCATCGATCGGAACGACCTGATCGTCCTCTCCGTGAGCGATGAGCGTCGGCACGTCGAACTTCTTGAGATCCTCCGTGAAGTCCGTCTCGGAGAAGGCTTTGATGCACTCATAGGAATTCTGGGCTCCGGAAAGCATGCCCTGGAGCCAGAACGTGTTGACAAGCCCTTGCGAGAACTTGGCGCCCGGCCGGTTGAAACCGAAGAATGGTCCCGAGGCGATATCGATGAAAAACTGCGACCGATCCTCGAGGAACGCTCTGCGAAAGCCGTCGAAGACCTCCATTGGCAGACCGCCGGGATTGCTGGCAGTCTTCAACATCAGGGGCGGAACCGCGCTGACGAGTACCGCCTTTGCTACGCGCCCGGTGCCATGGCGGCCGATATAGCGGGCGACCTCGCCCCCACCCGTTGAGTGCCCGACCAGAAGCACGTCGCGCAGGTCGAGAGCGTCGATCACCGTTGCGAGGTCATCGGCATAAGTGTCCATGTCATTGCCGTTCCACGGCTGGCTGGAGCGTCCGTGGCCGCGCCGATCATGGGCGATCACCCGGTAGCCTTGCGTGCCCAGGAACATCATTTGCGAATCCCAGGCATCCGCATCGAGAGGCCAGCCGTGACTGAACACAACTGGCTGACCCGTGCCCCAGTCCTTGTAGTAGATCTGGGTACCGTCCTTCATCGTGATCATCATGGTCGGCTGCCTGCGCGGAGTTGATGGTGGCATCACCTCGCGGAACCGACCACGGAAAACCCCCAGCCGCCGACGCGAGATTGCTACACCGCACAACCACAGTCCCGAGTCGAGGTTCCAGCAGCTCGCGCAATGTCGTAAATTCTGTGCACGGCACGGCGCGCGTAGTGGCGTGGCGCCAAGCACATCGGGCGGGGCTCAGGCATCCGTAGCCCCGTGCACATTCCCGTTGCAGAGTTCCGCCCGCTCGCGGCCTCTGGGACAAGTCTCCGATAACCCGCGCCGTGGCCGTCGGAGACTCGCTCGCGAACGTCGCGTTACCGAGCCGAACCCGGCTCGCGTACCGCGACACGCGTGTTCTGGCGGCCCCTCAGACTGCTGCGACGACTGCGATCTCGACCGTGAATTGCGGAGCGGCGAGCTTGGCCTCGACAGTTGCGCGCGCCGGCGCGCAGCCCGGAGCGACCCAGGCGTCCCAGACGCCGTTCATCTCGTTGAACTTGCTGATGTCGGTCAGCCAGATAGTGGCCTGCAGAAGCTTCGTCTTGTCGGTGCCCGCACTGGCCAGCAGCCGATCGATCCGGGCCAGGATCGCAGCCGTCTGCTCGGCGACACTCTTGCCGGGAGCATCCTGGGCCACCTGTCCTGCCAGGAAAACTGTGCCGTTGTGCACGACGGCCTGGCTCATGCGCTGCCCAGGCTCAATACGATTGATCGTCATTCAACTTCTCCGGTTTCAACCGAGCAGCACCATATCGCTCGCTTACTGACACGTTCAATAGTGACGGCCGCTGGTTCCATCGATACCTCGCGCGGAAATCGCCGGGATGAGCGCTGGAACCGATCGGCGGTTAACGCTTTCCACGGTACAGCGCCGTCGGTCTGACGCCACGAAGGCGGCTTCCGGGGATGATGGCTCAGCGCGATCGTCTGCATTGGAGGCTCTGGCAACGTCAGCCACGAAAGTAGATCACCATGATCAAAGACAAGGTCGTCATCATCACGGGCGCATCATCCGGCATCGGCGAAGCCACTGCCAGGCTGCTCGCGAGCAAGGGCGCAAAAGTCGTGATCGGCGCGCGGCGTGAAGGCAAGCTCAAGCAGATCGTGAGTGATATCGAATCGGCGGGCGGCCAAGCCGCCTATCAGGAACTCGACGTGACCAGTCAGTCCGAGAACGACACCATCGTCCGGCTCGCCAAGGACAAGTTCGGTCACGTCGATGTCATCTTCCTGAACGCCGGACTAATGCCGAGCTCCCCGCTCTCTGCGCTCAAAACCAATGACTGGCACCGGATGATCGACGTCAACATCAACGGCGTGCTGAACGGCATCGCAGCGATTTTGCCCGAGTTCATCACTCAGAAATTCGGGCATGTGATCGCAACCTCGTCCGTCGCCGGGCTGAAAGCCTATCCGGGCGGTGCCGTCTATGGCGGGACGAAATGGTTCGTGCGCGCGTTCATGGAGGTCCTGCGCATGGAATCAGCCCAGGAGACGAGAAATATCCGCACGAGCACGCTCTATCCCGCCGCGATCAACACCGAGCTTCTCGGCACGATCACCGAGAAAGCAACGCTCGCCTGGATGCAGCGCACTTACGACAAGTATGGGATCTCGCCGGATCGGGTCGCTGAGGTCGTCGCCTTCGCAATCGACCTGCCCGACGATACGACGGTGAGCGAGTTCACCGTCGGTCCGGTCAATCAGCCCTGGTGAGGCAGGCTGAAGGTTGCGCAACGCCGACCCGCACCAGCCCTGAGTCGATGCCACCCAATGCCCGCTACTGGCATCAGACCAACGGACCGCGTGTAGCCGCATGAATCCAAGCAGGGCTGGCTGTCACTTTGGCGATCAGCTCGGCTTGGCGACGGACGCGAAGCTTGCTGAAAATGCTTTTCAGGTGCGTCCGTGCGGTACTGATGGCCATGCCGAGCTGGCCGGATGCATCCCGCAAGGATTGCCCGTGGGCGAGCAGCTCGCAAAGACGCGCTTCGGCCGGAGTCAATCCGAACAGCCGGCGCAGCAGGTCAACGCGGGTCTCCATCGGCGCCTCCGGCAGCGAGAACAGGAGCACGGCAGCTTGCCGTGGCCCGCCGCTGACGCGATCCGTGAGCCGGCTGACAGTGATTCGAATGGGGGCCGCGCCGGAAGGACGCTGCACGACGAGGGCGGCGACCGAGCCACCGGCATCATCGAAGCAGGCGGCTAAAGCCCGAGCCAGCGCTTGATCTGAACCTGGCCCGGACAGATGCACGTAACCCGCATCGAGGGAGATGGCGTCACGACGTTCTGCGATCGCGAGGCCAGCGCTGTTGCCGTGTATGAGACGACCGTCCCGAGCGACGAGAAAGACGCCAACGCCGAGACTGTCGAGCGCACCGAGAGCGCTATCGGCATTGAAGCGCACGCCGGCGAGTTGCTCGCTCACCGTGATCGCCTGCTTGAGGTGCGGAATGAGCTCGCCGAAAGTCACCACGTCGTCATGCGTGTAATGCGAAGACTGACGCCCGCGGAAAACGCCGAGGATGATCAAGGAGCCGTCCTCCTCGGCAATGCTGGTGACGAGTGAATATTCGACGTCGGCGCGCCGCAGCATATCCTTGTAGATTTGCGATCCGTGCAACTCCGCCTCAGGAATCGCCAGACGGCACGACATTGGCCGGCTTGGATACTGCTGGAGGAAGCGCATGCGCGGATCGGTCGGCATCAGCTCTGCAAAATGACGCTCGAAGCGTTGGGTGGCCAGCTGAAGGTCTCCGGGTCCATAGACTCGCAGCAGATGCTCGTCGTAGCCGTAGAGCGCGGAGAAACTGAGCAGGCTGTTGCGCGGCTGCACGCGTACCACCTGAGCACCGTCCGAGGCGAATGCGGCAGCCATGTCCTGAAGGAAGTCGCGCCACCGGTTGCCGTCGACGGCAGCCTCGTACAGGCGCCCGATGACGGGTAGGATCTTCGGTGCGTCCGCTGTTCCAATCACCGTCGTTTCAGTCCGTTCGCGTCAGGCTTGGATCGAGGAAAACAAGGCCCACAGCATGCGTGTTCGGCACATCCGCGCCGGCAACCCAGCTCATCGCAAGCGCCGCGTCGGCACCTGCGCATCCATTTTGCGGCGCTGCAGCCAGACAGGACTGGCCATGATCTTGGCCACGAGGGCGCTTTGGCCATCCACGTGCAGCTTGCCGTAGCAGTTCCTGAGGTGCACGCGGCATGTCTCGATCGAGATCTGTAGATCGTCGGCGATTTCCTGCGGCGTCCGCCCGTCGACGAGCCGCTCGCACACACGGGCTTCCGCGAGGGTGAGCCCGAACAGGCGCCGGAGTAATTCAGCCGGCACTTCGATAGGGTTCTCAGGTGCCGAGATGAAGAGCACGGCGAGCGGGCGTTCCAGACCGCCGGGCCGGCCTTGGGCGAGTGTCCGCCGCACCGTTCCGACCACCAATTGGATCGGATCGCGACCGGAAGGACGCTCGACCGGCATGGCAACGGCAGTCGCCGGTCCCTCGCCCGTGTCGTTGACGGCCGACGCGATGAGTCGCCGGAGAGCGATGGTATCGTCGTGCGCGTGCAGCGCGACAGCGCCGGACTGTACGGAGACTCCGTCAGCCTGATCGAGGATGTCTCGGCCCGACGTGTTCGCCCAGACGATCCGGGCCTCACGATCAACGAGCACCACGCCCAACGCAAGCGTATCGAGCGCATCGCGCGCGGCTCGGGCTTTGAAACTGGTTTCGGCGAGATGCTCGCTCACGCGTACCGCTTGCTTCAGGTGCGGAATGATCTCGCTGAAAACTGCAACGTCCGCCTCATCGAAATGCGTTGCATTCTTGCCGCGGAAAACGCCGAGCATGATCAACGAGCCATCATCCTCGGGAAGGCTGACGATGAGCGAATACTCGACATTCCCGACTTTCAGCATCTCCTGATATATTTTGGAAGCATGCAGCTCTGCTTCTGAAATCTGTAAACGGCAGGACAGCGGTCGGCCCGGATAGCGTTCGAGTATGCGAACGCGCGGATCCGTCGGCATGAGCTGCATGAAATGCTGCTGATAACGTGCGATGGCGCCGGACAGTCCACCCTCATCGCCGTATGCGCCGAGAAGTTCATCGTCATAGCCGTAAAGCGCCGAGAAATTCAGCGAGTTATCGCGCGGGAGCACACGCACGACCTGCGCACCTTTTGCGTCGAAGGCCCTCGCCATTTTCTCGAGGAATTCAGGCCAGCGGCTTGAATCGATTGCGGCCGCATAAAGCACCCGTATCGTGGGCAAAATCCTCTCGGCGCAGCCTTGCATTGAATGCTCCCCATCCAGCCCCGACGGACTGACTGTAGAAGCCTACAGATTCTTATTCCGTATGCGCAATAGTTGGTTGCGTGGGCAAGGTGCCGTAAACGCGTGCGATGGTTCGCATGCAGATGCTCGCCAGCTTACTCCTGAGATGGGTCAGCAGGGCCCGATCTTCGAGCCGGAGCGGCTGAGGCTCAAAACCCGCGTCCATGCTCGGCCAAAACGCGGAACAGTGTCCGGACCCGAGGACGGCAGCGGAACGCCTTGGCCGGCATAGAGAAGATGTTGGGGGAAGGAGTGGCGCACCCAAGAGGATTTGAACCTCTGACCTCTGCCTTCGGAGGGCAGCGCTCTATCCAGCTGAGCTATGGGTGCGAGGAGCGGGACCATAGCGGAATGCGATCCGGAGGGCAATCGCCCGATTGCCAGTAGCAGGCCTCTCCACAATGCGACTTCTCGCCCCCAGACTCAAGCGCATTTCTATCGGAAGTTGTGTTTCCGTCGAGTTCTCCCCGCGACGTAACCACCTGAGCCAGCCTGCTGACCCGGCGCCCCTGAACGCGTATATTGCCCCCATGACCCTGGAAACCGCACTCGATTCCGCCCGCGCGAAGACTGCTTGCACCGTGCCCGATGGGGAGCCAGTCCCCGTCATCAAGGGCAGCCACGTCTATCTGATCGACGGCTCAGGCTACATCTTCCGCGCCTTCCATGCCCTGCCGCCGCTGACGCGCCCGTCCGACGGGCTGCCCGTCGGCGCCGTCTACGGCTTCTGCGCCATGCTGTGGAAGCTGCTCGGCGACAGCAAGCTCTCGGACAGGCCGACCCATATCGCTGTCGTGTTCGACACGGCGCGCGATACCTTCCGCACAGCCATCTACGAAGCCTACAAGTCTCATCGGCCGCCGCCGCCCGAGGAGCTGGTCCCGCAGTTCGCACTCATTCGCAGGGCGGTCAGGGCCTTCAACGTCGCCTGTGTCGAGCAGGATGGCTTCGAGGCCGACGACCTCATCGCGACCTATGCCAAGGAGGCGGTTGGAAAGGGCGCCGACGTCACCATCGTGTCGTCCGACAAGGACCTGATGCAGCTCATCGAGCCCGGCATCGTGATGCTGGATACGATGAAGAACAAGCGCATCGGCCGCGAGGAAGTGCTCGAGAAGTTCGGCGTCGAGCCCGAGCTGGTCGTCGATGTCCAGGCGCTTTCCGGCGATGCCACCGATAACGTGCCGGGCGTGCCGGGTATCGGCGTCAAGACCGCCGCGGAGCTGATCCGCGAGTACGGGGACCTCGACACGTTGCTGGCCCGCGCCGGCGAAATCAAGCAGCCGAAGCGTCGCGAGCGACTGATCGAGTTCGCCGATCAGGCGCGCGTATCGCGCGAGCTGGTGCGGCTCAAGTGCGACGTGCCGCTCGAGGCGCCGCTCGAACGGCTCGGGGTCCAGGATTCCCCGCCCGACGTTCTGCTCGGCTTCCTGCGCGAGATGGAGTTCAACACCCTTACGCGGCGCATCGCCGAAAAGCTCGGCGCAGAGGTGCCGCCGATGTCGGAGAAGCCCGCGGCAGAACGGCCGGCCGGCCGGACTGGCCCAGCAGGTCCAACGGCCGGCGGCCAGGCCGAGAAGCCGACGGGGGCAGGCACGCCCGCGGCAGTCGTCGCCTTTGCCGAGGACGCATCCCTCACGCCGGCAATCGACCGTTCCAAGTACGAGACGGTGACGACCCTCGCACGCCTGGAGCACTGGATCGGGGAGGCGCGTGCCGTCGGCCACTTCGCCATCGACACCGAGACGACCTCGCGCGACCCGATGCAGGCCGATCTCGTCGGGTTCTCGATGGCCATTGCACCCGGTGCGGCCTGCTACGTCCCCCTCGCCCACAAGCCGGCGAGCGACGCGTTCGACTTCGGCGACGCTGCTGACGGATCGGGGCAGATCCCGCTTCGGGCCGCTCTGGACGCCATGAAGCCGCTGCTCGAAGACCCTGCCGTTCTCAAGATCGGCCACAACTTCAAGTACGACTGGCTCCTCCTCAGCCGGTACGGCATCGAGGTTGCGCCATTCGACGACACGATGCTGCTGTCCTACGCGCTCGACGGTGGGCGCGGGAACCACGGCATGGACGAGCTGTCGGAGCGGCATCTGAGGCACGCGACGATTCCGTTTGACAAGGTGCTGGAGCACGCGCCCGGGCCGAAACGGAACGGAAAGACGTTCGCCAATGTGCCGATCGACAAGGCAACCGAATACGCCGCCGAGGACGCTGACGTTACGCTGCGACTGTGGATCCGCTTCCGGCCCCGGCTGGTGGCCGAGCGGATGACCACGGTCTACGAGACGCTGGAGCGGCCGCTAGTGCCGGTGATCGCCACCATGGAGCGGGCGGGCATCCGCGTCGACCGCAATACGCTGTCACGGCTGTCCGGCAGCTTCGCGCAGACGATCGCGCGTCTCGAGGAAGAGGTGTACGAGCTCGCCGGCCACAAGTTCAATCTCGGTTCACCGCGCCAGCTCGGCGAGCTGCTGTTCGATCGCCTCAAGCTGCCCGGCGGCAAGCGGACCAAGTCCGGCCAGTGGGAAACCCGCGCCAACCTGCTCGATGATCTCGCCCAGAACGAGGAGCTGCCCGAGCAGGCCCGCAAGCTGGTCAACACCATGCTGGAATGGCGCCAGCTCGCCAAGCTGAGGTCGACCTACACGGACGCGCTGCCGGTGTTCATCCATCCGGATACGGGGCGCATTCACACATGCTACGCCCTGGCATCGACCACGACGGGCCGGCTCGCCTCGAGCGATCCCAACCTGCAGAACATTCCCGTGCGCACGAAGGAGGGTCGCGCCATTCGCACGGCCTTCGTCGCGGAGCCGGGCAATCTGCTCGTCTCGGCCGACTACAGCCAGATCGAGCTGCGCGTTCTGGCGCACATCGCCGACATCCCGGCCCTCAAGCAGGCATTTGCGGAGGGGCTGGACATCCACGCCATGACAGCGTCGGAAATGTTCGGCGTGCCGATCAAGGACATGCCAGCCGAGGTGCGGCGGCGCGCCAAGGCCATCAACTTCGGCATCATCTACGGCATTTCCGCGTTCGGCCTCGCAAATCAGCTCGGCATCTCGCGCGAGGAGGCGGGCAACTACATCAAGACCTACTTCGCGCGCTTCCCCGGCATCCGCGACTACATGGACCGCACGAAGGCGTTCGCGCACGAGAACGGCTACGTCGAGACCATCTTCGGCCGGCGCGTGCACTACCCCGAGATCAACACGCGCAATCCTTCGATGCGCGGCTTCCTGGAGCGGGCGTCCATCAATGCGCCGATCCAGGGATCAGCGGCCGACATCATCCGTCGCGCCATGATCCGCATGCCGGCGGCACTCGAGCAGGCCGGGCTCAGCTCGGCTCGCATGCTGCTGCAGGTTCACGACGAGCTCGTGTTCGAGGCGAAGGAAGCCGAGGTGCCAAAGCTGATCGAGACGGTCCGGCACGTCATGGAGCAGAGCCCGGCCCCCGCCGTCGCACTGTCCGTGCCGCTCAAGGTCGACGCGAAGGCTGCGGACAACTGGGAGGCGGCGCACTGAGCAGGTAAGGGCTACAAGCAGTAAAACCCCTTACCGCTGATAGAGCGCGCGAATATCGTCATACAGTTTCCGCGGAATGGTGACGGTCCCCGATTCAAGACTTCGGGCACGGGCCTCGTATCTGCGCTCTGAAGGCAGTCGTGCGCCCTGACTGGTGATTTCCTCGAAAATTCGCTCTGCGCGCTGGAGATGCCGATCCGCTTCCGCGCCGAGGAAGGACACCGGATCGAATGCAATGATGAGCTCGCCGCGGTACGGCGTTACGCCGGCGCCGGCATCATGCTCCTTGGCCTCCGGGCTCAACAGGTCACCGATCAGCGGGCCGGCCAGAAGCTCGATCATGGTCGCGATCGCAGTGCCCTTGTAGGAGCCGAATGTGAGCAAAGCTCCTTCCAGCGCGCGAGTTGCGTCCGTGGTCGGTTGTCCGTCGGCGTCGATGGCCCAGCCAAGCGGAATTGGCTTGCCTGCTCTTTTATGGAGCTCGACTTCTCCACGGGCAACGACACTGGTCGCAAAGTCGAACACGTAGGGATTGCCGTTCGGCCGCGGCCACGCAAATGCGAAGGGATCAGTTCCGAATACCGGCTTCGTCCCGCCTGCGGGTGCGACGGTGCTCATGCCCGGTGTCATGGCGATGGCCGCGACGCCGTCCTCAGCCAGGGCCTCGACTTCAGGCCACAGGGCGGAGAAGTGATAGCAGTGATTGATGGCCAATACGGCAACGCCCTGCTTGCGGGCTTTCTCGACGAGAAGTGGTCGGCCCACTTCGAATGACAGGAGCGAATAGGCTCCGTTGGCGTCGATCCGGACAATGCCGGGAGCAGGGTGCGAGATCTCAGGCTCGGCATCGGGCGATATTTTGCCGGCTCGAACAGTTTCAACGCAGGAAATCAGCCGATAGGCGCCATGAGAGTGGCATTCGTCGCGCTGACAGGCCCAAATGGACTCGTTGATGGTCCGAGCATGATCTTTGGAGAAGCCGTTCGCCTCCAGAACCCCGACGCCGAGGGTCCGCAACTCATCAAGTGTAATGGTCACATTCTCAGCCACCATCCCGTTTCGCTCCCCCTGATCTGGATTCGAGAAACGGCCACTATGGGACAGATAAGCACCGTGGGCCAGGGCCTGCACGGGACCGCTTGTGGCGAACCTCGCCGACTCATTTCCTCACGGCAGCACCCCGATCAGCCACCACCACGCGGCATTCAGCGGGATGATGATGGCGCACGTCAGCGCGGCCGTGATCGCCGTGAAGGGCAAGGCGGCGCGCTGGCTCACCTGGCCCATCATCAGACCGACGACGATAGGTGCGGCGATATAGGGGAAGAACAGCGCCGACATGCCAGCGGCGATCGCCAGGATACCCGTATCCAAGGGCAGGCCCGTGGCCGTGCTGATCTCCGACGCGACAGCGGCCATGGTCGGGATGGCGCCGCCGAACGTTGAAAGCGCCGCGAGCATCGACGACAGGTAGGCCATCGCAAAATAGCCGTACAATGGCGACTGCCCCTCGATGCCGGCGAATCTGGCGAGGGCGCTCGACAGCAGTGTGCTGGCGCCGGAGTCCGCCATAACGCCAGCAAGGCTGAGCACCGTCCCGACCCAGGTGATGATGAGTAGCCGTCGCGGATTGAAGGCCTCACGCGTCGGGAGCACGCCGATGCCGGGAAGGACGCAAAGTACACCGGCCGCGAGCGCCACCCATCCGGGTTTGATGCCGTGCCAGAAATCCGTCGCCCACAGCACGATGGCGGCACTGAGGAAAAGCCCCACGCGGACCGCTTCGGGGCTCAGCCGTTCGAGTTCCTCGCCCGCATCATGGGACCGCGGCGCTGGTGCCGGGTGCAGCCGCACAACCAGGGACCAGACGAGAAGCCCTTTGGCCAGCCCCAATATCGGCCCACACAGCAGCAGGTAGTGCATGTACGTGAAGTGGATGCCGTACAGCGTCTCGCCCGCGCCGACGATCATGATGTTGAGCAGATTGCCCGGCAGCACGCCTTGGGCCACGGCGAAGTTGCCGACCACCGCCATGAGAACGAGACCGATATGCCCATTTGATCCCGGCGCATAGCCGGCGTCCTTGGCCAACGCCAGAACGACTGGAACGGTGATCGCCAAGCGGCCCATGTTCGACGGCACCAGGAAGCTCAGCACCGACGACCCCACGAGGATGCCGGCCACCAGGGCCCCATATGAGCCGTGGAAGCGCCCGAGAAACCGGCGCGCCACATAGCGGCCGAAGCCGGTGCGCTCGGCAGCGGTGCCGATCAACAGGCCGCCGAATACGAGCCAGAGCGAGCTCGACATGAAACCGGAGAACGCAGCCTTGGGGACAACGGTCCCGGTCAGCGTGATCAACGCCAGGAACAAAATGGCCGCCATGGGTTGCGGAATCGCCATGGTCGCCCATAGCAGCACCGTCATGCCGATCAGGCCCAGCGCCACCATGGCCTGAGATGGAATGCCTGCGGGTGGCGGGATCAGCGAAATGGCAAGCGCGAGCAAGAGCGCGGTCGCGACCAGCGCAATGCGCGCCAGCGGCAGCTCGCGGCCCGCAAGGATGAGGCGCGCGCGCTCCTTCCAACGTGATGCCTGGAATTGTCCCGTCGTCATGCGGTGCCCACTGCCTTGCCTATCCCGGCCGAGGCATCCGGTATGGCCGGGCTCAGCGTCAAGTCCGCGAGCGGTTAGCTGTCATGCGAAATGTGCTTGGCCCGGCGATAGCGCGCGAGGTCATCCTGGGTGTCGATGTCGAATGCCGGGCCCGCATCCGGCCAGTCCAGACGATCGATGTCATCCGGAAACGCGCTGAGGAGCGCTTTCCCGCCGGAAGGACCGCGAAGCTCCGCTAGGCGCCCGAAGTAGCGCCTCGGCCACAGCACCGGATTGCCCTGGCGTCCGTCGGGCGGCAGCGCAGGGTGCACGATGCGGTCTGCCCCGGCCGCCTCGAAGGCGGCGATGAGGCTGTCGATCAGCTCTGGCGTCACGCCGGGCATATCCGCCGGAGAAATCAGCACGCCGCTGCATTGTCTGCTCAGACCGGCGATGCCCACAGCGATCGACCCCCCCATGCCGGACAGATGATCGGGGTTGTTCACGAACCGGACGGGCAGGCCTGCGAGCGCTTTCTCGACCGCCTCCGGCTGGGGGCCGGTGACGACGACGACCTCCGAGGCCCGGCTCGCGGCCAAAGCGCCGGCGACGTGTTTGATCAGGGGTTGCCCCGCGACCTCGGCCAGCAGCTTGCTGCCGCCGCCGAACCGCCGCGACGAGCCCGCAGCCAGCACGACAGCCGCAACGTTGCTTTTACCCTGGCCGGACATCAGGCCCTCTGTGTTGGCTTCGCTTTCGGACCACGCACCGCGAGGATCACCTCGGCCATGATCGAGACGGCGATTTCGGCCGGGGTCTGGGCGCCGATGTCGAGACCGATCGGGTTCTTGATGCGCGCAAGCTCCGCCGATGTCATGCCGGCCGCGGTGAGCCTTTCCAGCCGCTTCGCCTGATTGCGGCTGCTGCCGAGCGCGCCCACGTAGAGGCAATCCGACCGAAGCGCGACCTTGAGCGCCTCGTCGTCGATGTGGCTGACATGGGCCACGACGACAACGGCCGTATACGGGTCGAGGCCGACCTTCGGCAGCGCATCCTGCGGCCACTCGGCCAGAATTTTGACGCCGCTGAAACGCTCGGGTGAGGCAAATGCCGTGCGCGGATCGATGACCGTGACCTCGTAATCAGTCATCCGCGTCAGCTCGCACAGCACCTGCGCGATATGCGTGGCGCCAATGATCACGATGCGGGCCGCTGGCAGCATGGCGTGCAGGAACACCTCGCCTTGCGGGGTCTGGAGGAGTTTGCTCTGCCCGGAGCGCAGCCGGCGCGCGATCTCGGGCGGCAGATCCGGCATGGTGGTATCGAAGATCTCGCGCCGCCCGTCCGCGAGGCGGGTCTGCACCAGCAGCCCTTGGCGTCTGCTGTCGGCATGCACCGCCCGCTCGATGAAGGCGCGGCTGGCCTCATCGCTCCGATCCAGCCGCTCGATGAACAACCTGACTTGCCCGCCGCACGGCAGGCCGACGCGCCAGGCCGTCTCGTCGGCGACCCCGAATTCCAGCGTCCGCGGGCGGCCATCCGCCAGGACATCCATGGCCTCGGTGATCACATCGCCCTCGATGCAGCCGCCCGACACGGAGCCCTCGAAGCTGCCATCCGGGGCGACGACGAGCTGGCCGCCGATCGGCACCGGCGCTGAGCCCCAGGTGTCCACCACGGTGGCCAGGGCAACGCGGCCGTCCCGCTCGAGCCAGTCTCGCGCCGTTCGCCGCACACTGGCACGGACTGCGAATGGCTGATTGGCTCCCGGATCGGACATGACGTTTCTCCGCTGGGCTCATGGGTGGATCGACTGCCGGGAGCATCCCCCGACACGAGAAGCGTTGCAAGTTCTGGCATCAATGCGCGCGCGGCCATAGCGCCGCTGCAGGCGGAGCGACGGATTTCGGATCTTTGATCGCCGCCAGCCCCCGCGCACCTGCTGGTTGGTGTGAATTGTGGCCACACCGGTAAGGCTTAGGTCAGATCTGCCTCGACCCTGCCCAACGACTCAGATCAGATTCAACCCATGCGTGAATCTGATCGTCGACATATCGTTCGTGGTTTGGGATCCCTGGCCCTTGCGGGGTTCCTGGCCGTTGGATTTCAGCTCGTTTCGCCGCTGCAGCGCTCACAGGCCGCTACGCCGGAGCATGCACATTCGCCCCTGTCGGGCCCGGCGCGCATCATCGACGGCGACACCATCGCCATTGGTGACGCCAGGATCAGGCTCGAAGGCATCGACGCGCCGGAGTTGGGCCAGACGTGCCAACGCCCGGAGCTGGACGTATGGGATTGTGGCGCGGCAGCCGCGCGCGAGCTCTCTGAGCTCATCGAGGGGCGCCACGTGCAGTGCGAGAGCACCGGCAATGACAAATACGGCCGAATGCTGGGGATCTGCCACGTCGGGCCGCTGGAGCTCAATGCGGAGCTGGTCCGGAGAGGGCTAGCCTGGGCGTTCGTGCGCTATTCGCGGCGTCTGGTGAGCGTCGAGGCGGAGGCACGCGCCCTCAAACGCGGCGTCTGGCAAACGCACAACGAGCCACCCTGGGCCTATCGGGCAAGTCGCTGGTCCTACTCGGAATCGGCGGCACCCCGCGGTTGCGCCATCAAGGGCAACGTGTCCCGCGGTGGGCGGATCTATCACGTTCCGTGGAGCCCGCTTTACGACAACGTCCACATAGACTCGTCGCGCGGCGAACGCTGGTTCTGCTCGGAAGCGGAGGCGATTGCCGCCGGCTGGCGGCCGGCACTTACGAATTGATGTGCGAATTCGACCAGGTGCGCGCTTGGCAGGAAATGCGCAGCGCCTCCTTCATCGTGTCGGCGCAGTACGGTTTGCCGACGAGCGGCACTGAGCGCAGCTCGCGCGGGAACTCCACCTCGTTGCTGTATCCGGTCGCGAATATGAAGGGCACGCCCAGACGCTGAAGCTCCTTGGCGACCGGGAAGGATGTCTTGCTCCCCAGGTTCACGTCGAGAATCGCGACATCGGGAGGGTCTGACGCGAGGCACTTGAGCGCTTCGTCGGCGGAGCCGCAGAGTTGAACATCCAACGCCCCCTGCTCCCGCAGCAGCATCTCGAGATCGAGCGCGATGATGAGCTGATCCTCGACGACGAGAACCGAGCGCCCCGCGAGCGGGTCCGCGATCACGACAGGATCGGCGCGGTAATCCGCAGCGGTCTCCACCTCGGAGACATAGCGCGCCGGTACGATGATCCGAGCACGGCCATCCGAAAGCTCGAAGCGCACCATCCCGTCACCCGCCTGCTGGAGCAAACTGCGCTGCTCCGCGGTCGTCTGCTCGATCGTGCCGACGCCCGCCTGTTCACCAGCCCGGGGAGCTCCGCGCTCGTTCAGCTCGATGATGCAGCGGCCCATGTCGTCGCATGACCAAGCGATCGCCAACTCGCAATTGCAGTGCCTATCGCCGGCAACGGAATCGCTGATGAACTCGCGCAGGACGGGCACCAAAACGGCAGAGGCACGGGGATCGATAGCGACCGCTGGTCCGCCGACCATGTGGACACCAGAACTGGACCTGGCGGCCAGCGTGGATTGAACGAACTGCGCCAGATCGGTAGCGATGAGCTTCATACGATCGATCGCCTCGCGGTAATCAGAATACAGTCGATCGGGGTAGCGCTTTTTTGGGTCGGCAGGTCTCGAATTTCGAGCCACACGTAGCACGGTATGCCAGTGAGCGGAAGGTCAGATTCAGCACACTATCCAGCGCTGTAGATGTCCTTTGCCACCACAGCGCGTGAAGAGACCGAGCAACAGGCCGGCCCCGCTTCCAGCCTGTTGCTCTCGCCCTCGCTTCGGCGAGGTACGCCGAAGGTCCGCCGACCTCCCAAAGAGTGCAGACGACTGAAACGATGGCCCGCACGAAGCGCTGATGCAAGTGCGCAACGCCGTTCATCAGTGAATTTTTGGGATAAGATGTTCCACGTTTGCGCACGGTCCGCCCTGGTGGATGATCGACGTGCGCGCCTCATTCATGCCAAATTTTCCATCCTTCGCGGAAAATCCACGCAAATTTGCCGCTGCACGGACGACAGCGGTCGGAGAGTGGCGACACGCAGTTGCCATGATTGGCGTCGACTCAGCGTTCTCGACACATTGTCCACAGTGCCCGCCGCGAATGCTGCAAATGCCATGTGCCAAATCTGCCACGGCGCACGACGCCACTATTGCGGGAATATCACGCAACACACAGCAAGCGGTTGAACTCACAATAACTATTAGAAGCAGCGCATCGCGCCGGCTGCGCTGACGTTCTTCTTCGACATCTTCTCAATTGCGGCAATTTGGGCTGCTCGGAGGGCAGGAACCGTTGTCTGTGGGGGGCGGTTTAGGGCGCGTCATGTCCACGGCCAACGGAGACTCATCGGATGTCGGTAGCCCAAGCACTGCGGACCGGGGCGCTTATTCTGGCAATTGCTGCCTCGGCGACCGCGGCCACCGCCCATAGCTGGTATCCGGTCGAGTGCTGCAGTGGCCGGGACTGCATGAAGGTCGATCGGATCGAGCAAACCACGGATGGTGGCATGCGCATGTTCGCCGGAAACATCCAGGTGCAGGTTCCGAAAGGCTTCACGCAACGTCCCTCGCGTGACAACGACACGCACGTCTGCGTGCGTGAAAACGGCGATGGCAGCTACGCGCCACGCTGCGTGTTCATCCCCGCCGGCGTCTGATCGCGCACTAACCCGTGCGCCTCATTGAGAAGGACGAGCCCGGGCAGCCGCGAATGCGGCGTCCGGATGCCCCGCGTGGCAATCCTATTCCGCCGCTTCAGCCGCCTGTTTCACAGCCTCGACGCGGGCGGCGCAGAACTTGAACTCCGGGATCTTGCCCATCGGATCGAGCTGCGGATTGGTCAGCAGGTTGGCCGCAGCTTCCGTGAAGCAGAACGGGATGAAAACCATCCCCTCCGCAATGTCGCGGTCGGAGCGGGCTTTCAGCACCACCTGCCCGCGACGGGTCGCGACACGGATGAACTCGCCCGGCTGGATTCCCAGCCGATCCATTTCCCTCGGATGGAGACCCGCAATCGCTTCCGGCTCCAACGCATCGAGGTTGCTGGCGCGCCGCGTCATGGCGCCAGTATGCCAATGCTCGAGCAGACGGCCGGTGGTGAGGACCATCGGGTAGTCCTCATCGGGGAGCTCATCGGGCGGCACGAGATCCGCAGGCACGATCTTGGCGCGCCCCGTTGTCGTCGGGAACGAGGTTGCGAAAATGATCTCGTTGCCGGGCTTGTCCGGCGCATCGCACGGATAGGTGACCGCATCCTCATCCAGCAGCCGCTGCCACGTGATGTTGGCGAACGACGGCATGACTTTCGTCATCTCCGTGAAGACTTCGGAAACGTGCTGGTAATTCCAGTTGAGGCCGATGCGCTGCGCGATCTCCTGAACCAGCTGCCAATCCTGGCGCGCCTCGCCCGGCGGGTTTACGACCGGCCGGCCGATCTGAACCTGGCGGTTGGTATTGGTGAAGGTGCCCCACTTCTCCGCGTGTGCCGACGCCGGTAGCACGACGTCCGCATGCCATGCGGTTTCGGTGAGGAAGATGTCCTGCACGACGAGGTGCTCCAGGTGCGCCAACGCCTCGCGGGCATGCGTGACGTCAGGATCGGACATCGCCGGGTTTTCACCCATAATGTACATGCCCTTGATCTCGTCGGCCTTGATCGCGTGCATGATCTCGACCACCGTCAGGCCGCGCTTTGCATCGAGCGTGCGGCCCCACAGCTCCTCATAGAGCCCGCGGACCTTCGGATCCTCCACGGACTTGTAGTCCGGGAACACCATCGGGATGAGCCCCGCGTCGGACGCTCCCTGCACGTTGTTTTGACCGCGCAGCGGATGCAGTCCGGTTCCCGGCCGCCCGATCTGGCCAGTGGAAAGTGCCAGCGCGATCAGGCAGCGCGCATTGTCGGTGCCGTGGGTGTGCTGCGAAACGCCCATGCCCCAGAAGATGATCGAGCGCTCGGAGCGGGCGTAAAGCCGTGCCACCTCGCGAATGGTTGCAGCCGGAATACCGCACACCGGCTCCATCTTCTCTGGCGTGAACTCCGCCACCTTGGCCTTGAGATCCTCGAAGCCATCTGCATGCGCCTGGACGTACTGAACGTCGGCCATGCCTTCCGCGATGATCACGTTGAGCATGGCGTTGAGCAACGCCACGTCGCGCCCCGGCTTGAACTGCAGAACATGGCTCGCGTACCTGGCGATGCCTTGTGACTGGCCGCGCGGGTCCATGACGATCAGCTTGGCGCCGCGCTTTGCCGCGTTCTTCAGATAGGTTGCGGCGACGGGATGGTTCTCGGCCGGACGCGCACCGATAACGATGATGCAGTCGGCGTCCTTTGCCGCGGTAAACGGCGCGGAAACGGCACCCGAGTTGAGACCCTCCATCAGCGCCGCCACGGACGAGGCGTGGCACAGCCGCGTGCAGTGGTCGACGTTATTGGTGCCGAAGCCCTGCCGGACGATCTTCTGGAATAGGTACGCTTCCTCGTTGGAGCCTTTCGCGGAGCCAAAGCCAGCGAGTGCCTTGCCGCCATCGCGGTCGCGGATCGTGCGGAAGCCTGCCGCCGCCTTGTCCAACGCCTCCTCCCAGGTCGCCTCGCGGAAGACGTCCCACGGGTTTCTCGGGTCGACGATGATGTCGCCGCGCTTCGGTGCATCCTCGCGCCGGATCAGCGGCTTCGTCAGCCGGTCCGGGTGATGGATGTAGTCGAAGCCGAACCGGCCTTTGACGCACAGCCGGTTGTTGTTCGCCGGTCCGTCGCGGCCATCGACATAGAGAACCTTGTCGTCCTTGACGTACACCTTGGTCTGGCAGCCGACGCCGCAGTAGGGGCACACGGTATCGACCGACTTGTCCTCGAACTTCACCCGCTTGCCGGCCGCGTCGAGCAGGTTCGCCTCCATCAGGGCGCCGGTGGGACACGCCTGCACGCACTCGCCACAGGCGACGCAGGTCGATTCTCCCATGCCCTTGTCGAAGTCGAACACGACCTTCGAGCCATGGCCGCGATAAGCCATGCCGATGACGTCGTTCATCTGCACCTCGCGGCAGGCGCGCACGCACAGGCCGCAATTGATGCAGGCGTCGAGATTGACTGAAATGGCCGCATGCGTGGTATCTGCCGCCGGCCGCTCACCGCGCGGGAAGCGGCTGGTCGTCGCCACGCCCATCGCGTCGACCCAGTTCCAGAACTTGGACGCCGGATCGTGGCTCTCCTCCTTCTGAGGCTGGTCGGCGACGAGCAGCTCGAACACCATCTCGCGGCCTTTGCGGGCGCGCTCGCTGGCGGTCTTCACTTTCATGCCAGCCGCAGGCTTGCGAATGCAGGACGCGGCGAGCACACGCTCACCTTCAATCTCGACCATGCAGGCCCGGCAGTTGCCGTCAGCGCGATAGCCGGGCGCAGGGTTCCAGCACAGGTGCGGGATCGTGGTTCCAAGCCGCTCGGCCACCTGCCAGATGGTCTCGCCCTCGTCTGCCTCGACGATCCGGCCATCGAGCTCGAACGTGATTTTTGCAGTCATTTCCACCCTCTGGCCAAAACTGCGGCGCTGTTCGTGCGTTTCGCTCTCGCGCGGTCCTGATCGAGCGCATGCCCAATGCGTGACGCGCACCCTACGGTTCTGCCCGGGACGTCCCCAAGGGAGTGAAGACGATGACAGTTCCCACCACTATCGCCCACGCCATACAACAGACGCAGGAGTGGCTGAAGGAGCTGCGGGACAATGGCGGACTGGCGAGCGAGGCCGAAGCCCACAGCGTGCTGCGCGCAGTCCTGCACCAGCTTCGCGACCGGCTGACGCTGGGGGAAGCCGTCGATTTCGGCCAGCAGCTCCCGACGATCATTCGCGGCATCTATTACGAAGGCTGGCGCCCCTCGCATGCGCCCGAGAAGATCCGCTCCAAGCAAAGATTTCTCGATCAGGTAACGATGAAGTTGCTGCCGCACCAGATCCCACCCGAGCCGGCGGTCCGCGACGTCTTCGCGCTGATTGCCCACCATTGCGATCCGGGCGAAGTCGCGGACGTGATCGGCCAGCTTCCGATGGAGCTCAAGGAGCTGTGGCCGGAACCGGCACGCACCTTCCGGGAACGAGTGAGCTGAAATCGCCAGAGTTGAGATCACTGCGCCTGCTCTCGATGCCGCTGATGTCCGTGACCGTGTGACGTGCCGGAATAGCCGCGAAGCTCCGCATAACGCCGGCGCTGGTCGGCGCTGAGCAGAGGGGCAGTTTCCAGGTGAGCTGCCAGATGCGCGAGCCGGACCTCAGCCCGTGCGCCATCGGCCTGCGTGACGAGTGCCTGGATTTGCTCCGCGCTGGCGTTGCCGGAGCGGAACGCCGCGTCGACGGCTGCTTCCGCTTCGAGATACTTGGACCCAGCCGCCTGGGCCGACTTCTTCATGCGCGCGAAGATCGCTTCGACCGCCTGCCGCTGCTCCAGCGTCAAATCCAGCTCGGCCGCGAGTTCCAGCACGTGCATCGGGCCCGGATAACCGTTCACTTCCGCCGGACGCGCCAGCCCCATGCCACGGCCTTCGCGGAAGCCAGCCACGTCCTCATCCGAGAAACTGGAAATGGCGCGATCGTGCTGGCCGGCATAAGGCTGCGCGTGCGCTGGCGGGCTGCCATGCGGATCCTGGGGCTGAGCCACGGCCATCCCAATAAAGATCATCAGCGCGCCGAGCCCAACCCCTCCGAGTATCTCTTTCACCACCTCACCCTTTGAGCTCGATCTCGACGAACGCGAACTCGCCGTCGCTCGCGTTGATCACGTTGTGGTGGACGCCGGCCTTGCGGAAGTACGACACGCCGCACTTCAGATCGGCATAAGTCTCAACGCCTTCCGGCGAGACCAGCTTCAGCCGTCCGTCAGCCGACGGCACGACGACGTAGTCCATGCCATGGACATGGAAGCCGGTCTCCGCACCGGGCGCGAACCGCCATTCCGTCACCCGGACCCGGTCGTTGTCGACCTGAACGGTCGGCGTCGCCTGCGGGGCCGTCATCTGACATCCTCCGGGAAGAACTTGAACAGCGAAACCAAGGGGTTGGGGGCCGCCTGGCCGAGGCCGCAGATCGACGCGTCGCGCATCACCTGAGCGAGGTCTGCAAGCAGCGCGTCGTCCCAAACCGGCTCGGACATCAGCCGCACCGCTTTCTCGGTGCCATTGCGGCAGGGCGTGCACTGGCCGCAGCTCTCGTCCTCGAAGAACTTCATGAGGTTGAGGGCCACCGCCTTCATGTCATCCTTGTCGGACAGGATCACCACCGCGTGGCTGCCGACGAAGCAGCCGTGCTTCTCGAGCTGACCGAAATCGAGCGGAATGTCCGCCATGGACGCGGGCAGGATGCCTCCCGACGCACCGCCGGGCAGATAGCCCTTGAACGCATGGCCATCCGCCATACCGCCGCAGAGCTCTATCAGCTCGCGCGCCGTGGCTCCGGCGGCCGTGAGCACCACGCCCGGATTCCGAACGCGTCCGGACACCGAGTAGGAGCGCAAACCCTTCGCGCCGTTCTTTCCCTTCGACGCGAACCACTCGGCGCCGTTGGCCAGGATCTGCGGCACCCAGAAGAGCGTCTCGATGTTATTGACGAGCGTCGGACGGCCGAAGATTCCCACCTGCGCCACATACGGCGGCCGGTGGCGCGGCAGACCGCGCTTGCCTTCGATCGACTCGATCATGGCGCTTTCTTCGCCGCAGATATAAGCGCCGGCGCCGCGACGGATACTGACCTTCGTGTGGCGCGTCAGGCCCGCGGCCTCGAGCTTCGCGATCTCGCGACGCAGGATCTCGAGCACCGCCGGGTACTCGTCGCGCATATAGATGAAGACCTCGCTCGCCTCCACCGCCCACGCGCCGATCAGCATGCCTTCCAGAAACTGATGCGGCCGGCGCTCCAGGTAGTGCCGATCCTTGAAGGTTCCCGGCTCGCCTTCGTCGCCATTGACGGCCATGTATCGCGGCCCTGCTTCAGCGCGCACGAGACCCCACTTCCGGCCCGTCGGGAATCCGGCTCCGCCGAGCCCGCGCAGGCCGCCGTCCGACAAAGTCGCGACGACATCCTCGACCTTGCGCGCCCCTGAAAGACAGGATGCCAGTACCTCGTATCCGCCCTCGGCGCGGTAGGCCGCGAAGTCCTGATAGGGCGGGATCTCCGGATGGGTTTCGCCAGAGGCGAGCAGGCCGCGAACCTTCTCCACCGTGGCGTGGTCGACGTGCCTGTGGCCGACCTCGACGGCCGGCGCCGTATGACACGATCCGATGCACGGCGCGCGCACGACACGCACGTTGGCATCGGCATCCTGCTGCAACGCCAGCAACAGCGCGTCGGCACCAGCCAGCATGCACGACAGGCTGTCACAGACACGGATCGTCACCGCGGGCGGACGCGGCTCGCCATCAGCGACGACATCGAAATGGGCATAGAACGTGGCGACCTCGTAGATCGCCGCCATGGGCAGCCGCATCAGCTCGGCGAGCCCGTGCAGATGGCTTGCCGGCAGGCAGTTCTCAGCGTCCTGGATCTTATGCAGATACTCGATCAGCAGCGCACGCTCGTAGGGTCCGGGGCCGATGAGACGGCGCACCGCCTCAACCTCCTCCTGGCGCAGCACGCGGCCCTTGGGGAAGATTGGCGCTTTGCGCCGGCCGGAGCCGGGGTGATTGGCGCGTCCCTTGCCGCCGCCACGGGGGCCTGAATTGCTCATGTCGTTCATCTGTCAGCCAACCAATGCCTGCCGCATCAACATCCCCACCATATCGGCCCGCGGGGCGATCCGCACGCCGGCCTCCTGGAACGCCTCGATCTTGCCCGCCGCGCTGCCCGAGCTGCCGGCTGCGAGCGCGCCAGCATGCCCCATCCGGCGCTCCGGCGGCGCGTAGCGGCCGACGACGAGCGCCACAATCGGCTTATCGGGCTTCATTTCCCTGATCAGTGCTGCGGCCTCCTCCTCGTCACTGCCCCCGATCTCACCGATGAGGATGATTCCCTCCGTAGCAGGGTCAGCGAGAAAAAGTCTCACGCAATCTGCAAGGCCGATCCCGTGCACCGGATCACCACCGACACCGATGGTGGTGGACTGGCCAAGTCCCGCAGCCGTCGTCTGCGCCACGACCTCGCTCGTCAGGGACGCTGACCGCGAGCCAATGCCGATCGGACCACTGCGGGCATTCACGGTCGTCATGACGCCGAGCTGGGCGGCACCAGGGACCAGGACGCCCTGGGAGTTGGGTCCGACGAGGCGGGTCGAGGTGCCAGCGATCCTCTGGCGCACGCGTATCATATCCAGCACGGGGACACGCTCGGTCACGCACACCAGCAACTCGATGCCGGCGTCGATCGCTTCAATCATGGCGGCGGCCGCGTTCTGCGGCGGCACGAAGACGAGGCTGGCCTTGGCACCGGTCTTGGCGACGGCTTCCGCCACAGTGTCGAAGACGGGCACGTCGAGATGTCGTTGCCCACCCTTCCCAGGGGTGACGCCGCCGACGAGATTGGTGCCATAGGCCACCATGCGCGCAACGTGATAGGTCGCAGCGCGGCCGGTGAGCCCCTGACAGATAACCGGAGTTGTCTTTCCCACGAGAACAGCCATCACGCTGCCTTTCGAGAGGCGAGGCTCACGGCAGTATTTGCCGCCTCCCACATGTCGCTCGACTGCCGGACAGGAACGCCATAGCTCTTGAGCCGCGTTGCCGCGAACTCGGCGTTGTTGCCGGCGAGCCGAACAACGATGGGCACCGCGCACCCAGATCGCCGGACAGCGATGCCGATTCCATCGGCAATGGTATCGCAGCGCTGCATTCCGCCGCCGTGGACGTTGACGAGAACTGCGCGGACGCGCGGATTAGCGGCAATCAGCTCGAAGGCATAGGCGATATCGAGGCTCGTCGCGGTGGTGCGAATATCCATGAAGTTGGCTGGCTGGCCGCCAGCCTCGCGAAGCAGGTCGAGCGTCGCCAACGCCAGGCCCGCTCCGTTCACGACAACGCCGATGTCACCCGAAAGCCGCACGTAATTGATGTGGTGCCGGTCGGCTGCCAGCTCAATGGGATCGCCGTCCTCCGTCTCGCTCACCTCGCGCAACGCGGCAAGATCCGGATGCCGGAAAAGGGCATTGTCGTCGAGCGACACCTTCGCATCGAGAGCAACGAACTCGCCGTCTGCCGTCAACACCAACGGGCTCACCTCGACCAGCATCGCATCGAGCGCCACCGCGGCTTCCGCCAGCTGGGACAGCCGCTTCGCGAGCAGAAAAGTACGCGGCGGCGACAGACCGAGTGAGCGTGCGGCCCTCTCGAAATCGCCCGTGACACCGTCATCCGAAAGCTCGAGGCGGATGACTGCACCTGGACCGGCAACGCCATCGCGCCCACGCACCATCAGCGCGAGCCGGCCATCAGCCTGATCGACGACGACGGCGCAATAAATGCTCAGATCGAACGGCACGGCCTCTTCGACATAAACCCAGCGCACCCGCTGTCCCGAGGGGCCTGTTTGAGACGTCACGAGAGCCTTGCCGATGAGGTCCGCAGCCAGCTGACCGGCGTTGTCCGGATCCGTCGCGAAACGCACGCCACCACTTGCAGCGCGATCGCCAGCGTGTACCTGAGCTTTGACCACGCACATCTTGAAGCCCAGGCGGCGCGCGACGGAAGTCGCCTCCTCCGGGCTGGCGGCAATGCGCCCGCGCGGAATGGGAATGCCGAACTGGGCGAGAAGCTCCTTGGCCTGGAACTCGTGCAGGTTCATATAGATTGCCTCCTGCAGATCCCCTGGCTCATCTCCGATCGAGCTCTCAGCTTGATTGCCGATCCCGGCTACGCCCCGGCCATGGAGCCCCGCCCCTCTCGTTCAGTGACGATGCCGCCGTTCGCGGTCACGCACGTGCCGTGCGCTTGGCATACCAAATACCATATGCCAATTGCTCGCGACTGTCGAGCGTGCGACCATCTCTTTTGCCGCCTGCCGGACCACCCTGGATGCCACATCGTAACTGACTGCATGAGGCGATCCTGCCGCTTGCACGTTGCTTTAGGACAGCAGGATAGGTCTGGCACCGCGACTGGCGACCTTTCCGAGCGTCACGCGAAACTCGGCCGGTGGACGAAGGCCGGCGCAGAGCCTCCGATTGCGCAGGATGGAGGACGGCATGGAAGTCCTTGTTGCTGCCGCTGCACAGAGCGAGCAGCTCGCCAGCTATCTGCAAGAGCTCCTGGGCTTCGACGCCACGACCGTCGTCAATATCCTGCGCATCATTGGCATCGATATCGTCCTCGCGGGCGACAATGCCGTCGTCATCGCACTGGCCTGCCGCTCGCTGCCACCGACACAGCGGATGGCCGGCATCATCCTCGGCGCCGGCGTTGCCGTACTGCTCCGCATCTTCTTCACCGTCATCATCCAGTATCTTCTCGAAGTGGAATTTCTGAAGCTGGTCGGTGGCATTCTGCTGTTCTGGATTGCCCTCAAGCTGCTGACTTCGGACGAGGGGCACGAAGAGGGTGTCAAAACGGGCAGCACCCTCTGGGAAGCCGTCCGGATCGTCGCCATTGCAGATCTGGTGATGAGCATTGACAACATGCTGGCCATTGCGGCCGCTGCTGGTGGCAACACGTATCTCATCATCTTCGGCCTCGCTCTCAGCATTCCACTCGTGGTCGCCGGTTCGACGCTGATCATGTCGCTGCTGACGCGCTTCCCCATCCTGGTCTGGGGCGGCGCTGCTCTGCTCGGCTGGATCGCGGGTGAGCTTTTCGCGACCGAGCCGGCGCTCGCCCCGGTCGTCGAGGGTCTCGCACAAACGTTTCAGACGACGCCCAAGATCGTGGCACGCGGCTTCGAGGTCGCCGGCGCATTGTTGGTCGTCGGATTGGGATGGCTGCGCCTCAGGAGACGGTCCGGGCGAAGCATCGACCACGCCTGAGCTGGAAATGCCCGGTGAGGCGCCCAGCCGTGGCGGCCGCTCAGATGCGACTTGGCCTCAAAGAGGTATTGGTTTGCCGCAAAGGTCTGTGAGGCACGTCACGCGCACCCCACAGCAGATGGTCGGCGGCTGCTTCAGCTTTCCGGATCAATATCCGAGCAGGTGCTCGACCGGGCCCTTAGGCAGCGGCACGAGGAACCAGATTTCAAACA
>JAEZHL010000010.1 GCA_023416575.1 Pseudomonadota bacterium | reverse complement strand
GTCGACGGCTACACCTGATACGGTCCGAAAAGGTGGCCGTTTGGACATATCCGAGTCCGAAAGGGCGTATGCAGACAAAAGGCCGGCATCGGCCCGTCATGCACAAGATTTCTTATCGGAGGAAAATACGTGATGCCGAGGCGCTATTCGCTAAGAGTAACGCCGGACCAATCTGCAGTTCGATCACGACCTTGCATGGAGGCTGCAGGTCCGCACCAGGATTAGCCTTTTACTACGCGAACTGCCACGGGCCAGTCCGTAGTACGCGGAGCCTGGCCAAGTGTCTGGTACTTATCAGGAACTTCGTCGCAGCGAGCATGCTGCCCATGAGTTGGTCAGCTCGCATGATCGGCAGGGTTATCGGGAAATCCGACCGGGGCCGCGTCGGAGTTTGGGGCGGCCCGCGGTCGGTTCGTGGTCTCAGGTCAGGCGGCCTCGGAGAAGTCGAGGCGGAAGCCGTGCTGGTCGGCGAGGGTCCTGATGGCCCGCTCGGCTTCGGCGCTGGGCAGCGGCGTGAACGGCGGGCGAACCTCGGCCCAGCCATCGTCCTGGCGGTAGTGCGCGATCAGCGCCTTCATGGTCGGAATGACGGGGAAGGACTGAATCGTCTTGCGCAGCGCCGAGATCTTCTCCTGCATGGCATCGGCGTTAGGGCCGCGCCAGTCGTCGAACAGCTCACGCATGGCCCGCGCGCCGACGTTGGCGGTGGCGGAGATGACGCCCGCTGCGCCATTGCGCAGGCCGTCGAGCAGGTAGAGCTCCGAGCCGGGGAACAGCTCGAACCCGGGGAACGCGTCGAGGATCGCCTTCATGTTCGACCAGTCGCCCGACGAATCCTTCAGGCCGACGACGACGCCGGGGAACTCGTCCCTGAGCCGCTCGATGAGCGGCAGGCTGAAGCCGACCTGGGCGACCGGCGGGATGTGGTAGAGGTACACGCGCAGCCGGTCGTCGCCGACATCCTCGATGACCTCGGCGAAGAAGCGGAACAGACCCTCCTCGCTCGGATTTTTGTAATAGAACGGCGGCAGCATCAGCACGCCGCCGCAGCCGAGGTCGACCGCGTGCTGCGTGAGAATGGCGGCATCAGCAACCGAGCACGAGCCGGTGCCGGGCATGAGCTTCTGCGGATCGACGCCGCTGTCGATGAGCTCCTCGAGCAGCTCCATGCGCTCGTCGAGCCCGAGCGAGTTGGCCTCGCTCGTGGTGCCGAAGGGCGCCAGCGCGGTGCAGCCATCCTCGAGCAGCCACTCGGCGTGCTCGATGAAGCGGTCGGGATCCGGCGCACCGTCGTCGCCGAAGGGCGTCAGCACCGGCGCGATCACGCCGGAGAAATTGAACTGAGCGGTCATGGTGGCTGTCCTTTGCAACAGTGACTTGCAGGTGTTCTCTTCAGTCCGACTCGCCCCTAATCAGGGCATCGGGATGGCGGGTTGCGGCACGGGCACGTTGTAGCCCTTCTGCACGGCGGGCCGGGCGGCGATGGCGCGATACCAGCGCTCCACGTTGGGGAACGTGGCGAGGTCGACGTTCTGCCACTCGAAGCGGGAGATCCACGGCCAGATGGCGATGTCCGCGATCGAGTAGTCGCCCGCCACGAACTCGACCTCCGCAAGGCGCCTGTCGAGCACGCCATAGAGGCGCAGCGCCTCGGTGGAGTAGCGCTCCTCGGCGTAAGGGGCCTTGCCCTTGTTGAACTTCACGAAATGATGAACCTGGCCGAGCATCGGTCCAACCCCGCCCATCTGCCACATCAGCCACTCGACCGTGCGCCAGTGGGCCTCTCCGTCCTTTGGCCAGAGCTTGCCCGTCTTCTCGGCGAGATACATGAGGATGGCGCCGGATTCGAACACCGACAGGCCGTTGTCGCGATCGACGATGGCGGGAATGCGGTTGTTCGGGCTGATCTTGAGGAAGGCCGGCTCGAACTGCTGGTTCTTGCCGATGTCGATCGGGTGGGCGGTGTAGGGAAGACCGATCTCCTCGAGCATGATGGAGACCTTGCGCCCGTTCGGCGTCGACCAAGTGTAAAGATCGATCATATCGTGAATTTTCCTCCGTCGGGCTCGTCGTTAGCGCCGGAGCCTAGACGAAACCGGGCTTGCGTCGCAATGGTGCCCGTAGCGGATCACACAAGCCGCGTTGCGAGGATCCACGCCGTCACGACCAGCGGCGACAAGGCGGTCGAAAGCACGACTGCCGTCGAGATGAACTCCGACTCGGTTTTGTACTCGGCGGCGAAAATCGTGACCAGCACACCGACGGGCGTCGCGGCGGCGACGACCAGGACGGCCGTGATATCCGGCGGCATTCCGAAGCCGAGACATATCAGCCAGCTGAGGACGGGTGCGGCGATGAATTTGAGGAAAAGGATGAGCGCCTGGGGGCCAAGCTCAATCCTGACGGCGCCCGCGGCGGCCACTTGCGCGCCGAGCGTGTAGAGGGCGAGGGGCGTGAAGATCGAGCCGAGGAACTGCAGCGGCTGACTGACGAGCGACGGCAGCTCGATCTCGAAGCCGCGCAGGGCAAGTCCGTGGATGACGGATGGGATGAGTGGCGTCTCGAAGGCATTCCTGAGCTTGCCGAGCGGGCTGCCGCCGGAGGGCGCCAGCATCCAGACGCCCGCCGTGCAAACCAGGATGGCCATGAGGGCCGTCAACACCGATTGGTAGATCAGGTAGTCCGAGCCGAATGCCAGCTGGGTCACCGGAATGCCGAAGAAGCCGACGTTGGCATAGGCGGTGCCGAGCCCGGTTATCGGACCCAGCGAACGGCGCATCCTGAAGAGCCTGACCAGCAGCCAGCCCAGCGGAATGAGGATCAGGAACTGCGCCGCGCCGAACTGGACCACCGGCCAGATTACCCCGAGCGGCTGTTTTCCGGCTGAAAGGAAGTGCACCATGAACGCCGGCATGACGACGTAGACCTGCAGCCGGTTGAGGCTGCCGACGTCGAGCTTGAGCCGCGGCTGCAGAATCCAGCCAAGCGCGACCAGCGAGATGATCGGCAGGGTGACTTGCGTAAGGATCTCTAGAAATAGCGACATTGCCGCTCCCCGCCTTCATCACCCACTATCAGTGGGCCTCACGAAAGTGCGACCGGCTGAGGTCGAATGACCCAAGCCGCGAAACGCACCGAGTATCAGAGATGAAAGCCTCTTCGGGCTTCGGAGAAGACGGAAAGGCTTGGAAGCGGCGCCCCCGGGCCATGCTCGACTACACGACGAGGGCTGCGGACAACCGGCTAAAGTGCCGCAGGGGTCAGGGATGGGCGTGCACGGCGAGCCGGTGGGTCTGCTGTCAGAGCCACCGAGGCAGGGCGCCGCCTGCGCTGTTCGTGCTCCTCCTTCAGGCGCTGCAACGCCTCCGACAGCGCGCGGACGGCGGAGGCCAGATCCCCCGCATGAGAAATGAGCTCCGTCGTCGGCACTCCCGCTCGCGATTCGAGGCGCACGGCGAGGCGCGGGCCGACGATCCGCCTCAGGCAGGCACGCGGTGTCAGCGGCGCCCGCGCCGCATCAAGCTGGCCGGTGAGGCGCAGGACACGCAATCGCGGCCAGACGGCCTGCAGGGAGGGTGCAACGTCTGCGGGTGCTGCGACAATAGCTGTCCTGCCGTCGACGAGCAGGCCGAGAATGCTGTCAGGGAGGCCGAAGCTGTGGCCGTCGGCTTCCCACGTCGCGATCAAGCCGCCGTCTCGCTGCATGTCGCGAAAGGTGCTGCGGGGAACCGCCAGCTCGGACCCCGCCGGTCCGCTCCGCCGGGTCGCAATGCGCATCGGGAACTCGAAGCCGCTCTCCGGCATGCGCCGCCGAACGGCCGCCAGAAGCAGATCGAGCGTGGACATTTCCGCGGCGCTCACCAGAACGAGGCGACCGGGCGCGATTGCGCGATCCGAGAAACGGGAAGGGGGTGCAACTCTGACTGTTCGCGTCATGGCGCGATCCTGACAAGCCTCACGGCAGACAGTGCGTCACCGGACGCGATGCCTCCCTCTGCCTGGCCGGCATCTGATCCGACTCGCTTCCCGTTGTCGATAAACGTCCGGTTTTAGTCCGACCGATGTCTGGAGGCTTTCCGTGGACACAGTTCCGCCTCAATGGGCCGATTGCTCGCGGTTAGGATGCGTGCTGGGGTCGGATCGTGTAGATGGGAGAGGTCCTCGACTCGACAGCATGTGCGGAACACCACCAAGAGGTGAGCGGTATGACGACTGCAACTGGCGCCATCATCACGTCGCTGCTTGAAAGCTTTGCCGCTGCCGAGGTGCACGATGCGCCCTACAAGCACTGGCACTTGCAGCGGTGCCTGCCCGATAGCGCCCTCGACGAGGTGTTGGCCCTGCCGTTCCCGGCGCCCGAGCTCGGTGGCGTTTCCGGCAAGCGCGAGGTCCACAACGCGACGCGCAAGTACTTCGATCAGGACAACCGCAAGGAGTTCCCGATCGTCGCCGCGGTCTCCGACGCCTTGCAGGATCCTCAGGTCACGGGCGCGGTGGAGCGCGTGTTCGGGCCCCGGCTCGCTGGCTCCTATCTGCGGATCGAGTTTGCGCAGGACACGGATGGATTCTGGCTCGAGCCGCACACCGACCTCGGCGTCAAGCTGTTCACATTCCTGCTCTATCTGTCGAAGGACCCGAGCCACGCGAACCTCGGGACGGACATTTACGACGCCGAGAAGCGGCATGTCGGACGCTCGCCGTTCGCGCCCAATGCCGCCATGGTCTTCGTGCCGTCGAACAACACCTATCACGGCTTCGAGCCGCGCAAGATCGAGGGCGTGCGCAAGTCGATCATCATCAACTACGTGACGAACGAGTGGCGGGCGCGCGAGCAGCTCGCGTTCCCGGATCGGCCGGTGGGTGCCTGAGAGCGGGAAGCGGACGATTGGATTCCGGGCGGCGCAGGCCCGGAATCGCTCAACTCAAGTAGCCAGGCAGCAACTCAGCCTTGCGCCAGAACCGTCCGGGGGCCCCGCCACCGGCTGGCGATGGCGCCGGCCAGCATCACGGCGGCGATCAGCAGCAGGGCGCTCGAGATCGGCCGCGTGACGAATACGGACAGATCGCCCTGGCTGATCTGCACCGCCCGGCGAAACTGAATCTCCGACATCGGTCCGAGAATGAGCCCGACGATGACCGGGGCTATCGGATAATCCAGCCGGCGCAGCAGGCATCCGAGGAGGCCGACGGCGATCAGCCCTGCCACGTCCACGAGCGAGCGGTTGATGCCGTAGACGCCCAGCATCGCGAACACGGTGATGCCGCCGTAGAGCCAGGGCTGAGGGATGTAGAGCAGGCGCACCCAAAGCCCGACGAGGGGCAGGTTGAGCACGAGCAGCATCGCGTTGCCGATCAGGAGGCTGGCGATCAGACCCCACACGAGCCCGCTGTTCGAGGAGAACAGCAGTGGCCCCGGCTGGATGCCGTATTGCTGGAACGCCGCGAGCATGATGGCGGCGGTCGCTGACGTGGGCAGTCCGAATGTGAGCAACGGCACGAGCACGCCGGCGACCGCTGCGTTGTTGGCGGCCTCGGGACCGGCGACGCCCTCGATGGCGCCCTTGCCGAACTCGTCCGGGTTGGCCGCGAGGGATTTTTCGACCTTGTAGGAGATGAACGTCGGCAGCTCCGTTCCGCCGGCTGGCAGCGCCCCGAACGGAAAACCGATGGCGGCACCGCGCAGCCAGGGCTTCCAAGACCTCGCCCAGTCCTCTCGCGTCATGAACGCCCGGCCCTTGATGGGCATGATCTCTTCCCGCCGACGATCCGCGCGA
>JAEZHL010000090.1 GCA_023416575.1 Pseudomonadota bacterium | reverse complement strand
CCAAACCGCTTGATGCATTCTTCCAAAATACGGCGCTGGGCCGGATCGTCATCGACGATCAAAACGTGCTTTGCCATGATCTACTCGAACAGGACGCAACAGGAACTACTGCCGGCCTGCAAGACCGGTTCACCCGAGAGTGCACGACAAGCAGTAAACAAGCTGTTGCTGTTGGGACCAGGGTGAGGCTCCTGGGGCACACACGGCCAATGATGTGTTCTGGTGACGGCTTTGCTTGAACCATCAGGGCGAGGCCCGCACATTAGGGCCATTCATGAATCCCGCCCCGCAAACGCGGCAATCAGAACGAGGAGCTCCGCGCATGATCATCGAGCTGTCCAGGTCCATCAATCGGCCACACCAGGCGGCACCAGCGTCCGCCGGCCGGGCGGCTGGCGTGTCCGTCGATCTCGGTGCGATGCCAGAGTGGAAGCTGACCGATCTTTATCCGGCCCCCGACTCGCCCGAGGTCGAGAGGGACTTCACGGCGGCGGCTGCCGAGGCAAAGCGCATCAAGGCGGCCTTTCAAGGGAAAATCGTCGGGATGGGTCGGGATGGCGCGGCGCTGGCGGAGGCTGTCCACGCTTACGAGCAGCTGGCCGATCTCATGGGTCGCCTGGGGTCCTATGCGGGCTTGCTCTATGCCGCCGATCAATCGGATCAGGTGCGGGCCAAGTTCTTCGGCGATACCAGCGAGCGCCTGACCAACATTTCCAACGACTTGATCTTCTTCGAGCTCGAGCTCAACAAGATCGAGGACGCCGATCTGGCCGAGGCGCTGAAGCATCCGGATCTGGCGCGCTACAAGCCTTGGTTCGACGACTTGCGGAAAGAGAAGCCGCACCAGCTCGATGAGAAGCTGGAGCAACTCTTTCATGACAAGTCGCAGACGTCACGCGGCGCCTGGGATCGGCTGTTCAATGAGACGATGGCCGCGCTCCGCTTCCGCGTCGAGGGCGAGCCGCAGCCGCTGACATTGGAGCCGACGCTCAACCTGCTCTCCCATGCCGACGAGGGACGCAGGCAGGCGGGCGCCAACGCCCTGGCCGCCGTGTTTCAGGAGAACCTGCGCCTTTTCACCCTGGTCACTAACACGCTCGCCAAGGACAAGGAGATCTCGGACCGCTGGCGCGGGTTCAAGGACGTCGCCGATGCGCGCCACCTCGCCAACCGGGTCGAGGCGCCGGTGGTCGACGCGCTCGTTTCCGCGGTGCGCGCCAGTTACGGGCAGCTGTCACATCGCTACTACCAGATGAAGGCGCGCTGGCTCGGGAAGGAGCGCCTTGCCCATTGGGACCGCAACGCACCGCTGCCGGATAAGCCTGAGCGGATCGTGTCCTGGGCCGAAGCGCGCGATCTGGTGCTCACAGCCTACAGCGGGTTCGCGCCGGAGATGGCCGGCATCGCACGCAAGTTCTTCGACAGCGGCTGGATCGACGCTCCCGTGCGGCCCGGTAAATCACCCGGCGCTTTCGCGCACCCAACGGTTCCTTCTGCCCACCCCTACGTGCTGCTCAACTACCAGGGCAAGCCGCGGGACGTGATGACGCTCGCCCACGAGCTGGGTCACGGTGTGCATCAGGTGCTGGCGGCGCCGCTCGGCCCGCTTCTGTCGCAGACGCCGCTGACGTTGGCAGAAACGGCGTCGGTGTTCGGCGAGATGCTGACCTTCCGCGCACTACTGGCCGACACGACCGAACCGCGCGAGCGCAAAGCGCTCATCGCCTCCAAGGTCGAGGACATGCTCAATACGGTCGTCCGCCAGATCGCGTTCTATACGTTCGAGCGGAAGGTCCACGAGGAACGGCGCAAGGGCGAGCTCACGCCGGACCGGCTCAATGCCATCTGGCTCGAGGTGCAGGCCGAGAGCCTGGGGCCGGCCATCGAGCTCCATCCCGGCTACGAGGTGTTCTGGGCTTACATCCCCCACTTCATCCATTCGCCGTTCTACGTTTACGCCTATGCCTTCGGTGATTGCCTCGTGAACTCCCTCTATGCGCTTTACGAGGAGGCGCATCCGGATTTCGTCGCGAAGTACTTCAATATGCTGAAGGCTGGTGGCTCGAAGCATCACTCCGAGCTCCTGGCGCCCTTTGGTCTCGACGCGACGCAACCGGAGTTCTGGCAGAAGGGGCTCAACGTCATTGAGCGCGCGATCGACGAGCTGGAAGCCATCGAGAGGCTTGTCTAGCAGCCGTTGGGGGGCAGCTCAGCCGAGCTGACCCCCTCGTTCGCTCAGTGCCGGCTGAAGACCTCGGTTATGCCATCACGGCGGACCAGCAGAACCTCGTAGGGTTCCTTCTCATTGCCCGCTTCCATTCCAGGCGAGCCGATCGGCATGCCCGGCACGGTCAGGCCAATGGCATCGGGCTTTTCTGCCAACAGGCGCTTGATGTCGGAAGCCGGCACGTGTCCTTCGATGACATATCCGCCGACTTTGCCGGTGTGGCAGGAATGCAGATCTGCTGACAGGCCCGCTTCGGCTTTCACTCTCGCAAGCTTTCCAGCCGCGACATCCTGTGCTTTCGCCGAGAAGCCATTCTGCTCGACGTGAGCAATCCAGGCCGCGCAGCAGCCACAGCTGGCTGATTTCCAAACCTCGATGGTTTGCGCCGTAGCGGCCGCGGAAAAGGCAAAACCGGCCGCCGCGATGATCGCGGATAAGCAGGCGAGGAAGCGGATCTTCATGGGTTCTTACCTCACGCGTTGGGACAGGCTATACTTTGGGCTGCGGAGCCCGGCACGCACCATGGCGCAATCACGCACGCTTGCCCCCTCGCTGCATTCATTGGGCCAGGAAGGGACTAGGAGGCCAGGGAACGACTTCGGGCGGTTCGGGTTGGGTTCATCCCGGCACCTCGATGGCGAAGCCCAGGCGTGAATGCTGCCCGCGGGAACTCTGCGGCTATGAGCATCTTAAAGAGTTTCGCATCGGATTGAGGCACGCTTCGAGACCTGTTCGGTAAGCATAGCTTATGCGTGTCGACGTTTCGCTTGGCGCGCAAGCGCGGCAAGGCGCTTGCAGCGGTGGTACTGAGGTGCCTCGTGGCCCAGTCACAAACGGCGGATCGTACTGCAAACTCCGACAATCGTGCGGCGCATCAGCATTTCTGGACGTTGAGCATCGGCTCGCTCGGCGTGGTCTACGGCGATATTGGCACGAGCCCCCTCTATGCCTTCCGCGAAGCCGTCCACGCGTCCACTTCGGGTGGTCTTCTGGTTCAAGATGCCGTGATCGGCGTCCTGTCGCTCATCCTCTGGTCGCTGTTCATTATCGTCACGATCAAGTACGTGCTCATGCTGCTGCGGATGGACAACAAGGGCGAGGGCGGCACGTTCGCGCTCATGGCGCTCGGCCAATCGGTAGCGGGAAGAAGCGCGCCCATTCTCCTGATCTGCGGTATCGCCGGCGCGTCGTTCTTCTACGGCGACGCTGTCCTCACACCGGCCATTTCCGTTCTATCAGCCGTGGAAGGCGCGAAGCTGATTGCGCCGGCGCTCGAAGAGATGGTCATCCCGGCCACGATCGTGGTCATTTGTTGCCTGTTCTGGTTCCAGGCCCGCGGAACGGCGAGCGTCGCCCGGTACTTCGGGCCGGTCATGGCTGTCTGGTTCGTTCTGCTCTCGCTTGGCGGTCTTGCCCACATCATCGACGAGCCGCGCGTCTTCCAGGCGTTCAATCCAGTGCACGGCGCCGCCTTCCTTGCTCAGCATGGAACCGTGAGCTTGACGGTGCTGGGGCTGGTATTCCTCGCCGTGACCGGCGCCGAGGCGCTCTATGCCGATCTCGGCCATTTCGGCCGGAGGCCGATCCAGATCGCGTGGCTGGGGCTCGTCCTGCCCGGTCTCGCCTTGAATTACCTCGGGCAGGGAGCTCTCGTCCTGTCGCGCCCAGAGGCGATGGAAAACCCGTTCTTCATGCTCTATCCCGACTGGGCTCTGGCGCCGATGGTGGTGATCGCAACCCTCGCGACGATCATCGCGAGCCAGGCAGTCATCACCGGCGCTTTCTCGATGACCCGCCAGGCGGTTCAGCTCGGTCTGCTGCCCCGGTTCGACATCCGGCACACGTCAGAGCTCGTTGCTGGCCAGATCTATCTGCCACGTATCAACTCCATCCTGTTTGTCGGCGTCATCCTGGTCGTCCTGATGTTTCGTTCATCGAGCAACCTGGCAGCAGCCTACGGTGTGGCGGTCTCGGCGGAGCTGGTCATCACGTCGGCCATGGCATTCGTCGTCATCTGGAAGCTTTGGCGTTGGCCGGTGTGGCAGGCCCTTGCAGTCATCGGGCCATTGTTCCTGGTCGAGCAGGCCTTCTTGAGCGCGAACCTGCTGAAGGTGCTCGAGGGCGGCTGGTTCCCCCTGATGATAGCGGGCGCAGCGTGCGCCATCATGTTGACCTGGATCAAGGGATCGCGCCTGGTCGTCAAGACGACCCGGAGGCACGAGATGGAGCTCGACTGGCTCGTGCGCAAGCTCGACGCCAAGCCACCTCACCGCGTGCCCGGGACGGCCGTTTTCCTGACAGAGCACCCCGATGTTGCGCCAACCTCGCTCCTTCATAATCTGAAGCACAATCGCGTCTTGCACCGGCGTAACATCATGCTGACAATTAGAACGGAGGAAGTGCCGCGCGTACCACGGAGCGAGCGCGTGATCGTGGAGCCGATCGAAGACTCGTTCATCCGCGTCATCGCCTGCTATGGTTTCATGCAGACGCCGAGCATTCCGAGGATCTTCGAAGCCTGCGAGAGCAAAGGGCTCAAGGTCGAGGTGTCGTCGGCCTCGTTCTTCCTCTCGAGACGAACACTTCGCCTGAAGAAGAAGTCCGAGATGCCCCATTGGCAAGGCGTTCTCTTCCTCAATCTGGCGCGCTCCGCCCAGGATGCCACCAACTACTTCAGAATTCCGACTGACCGCGTGGTCGAGATCGGAACCCTCGTAGCAGTGTAGATGGGTTGCACCTTCGGGACCGGTACGCTCAGTCGCCGTTGCGCTTCAGGCGTCCGCGATACCAGAAGCCCATGATCTCCATGGCGATGGCGCTCAGCAGTCCCGTCGCCAGCACGACGGCTTCGGCAATTCCGTAACCCCAAAGGTCGACGACGATGGCGAATACGGCGGGCGCCAACGCATTCAGCAGCAGGTATGGCGTGGCCAAAATACCGAGAACGGTGCCATAGCCATGCGGGCCGAACAGGGCCAGCGGCACGGCGCCGCGAACGATGGTCACCAAGCCATTGGCGACACCGAACAGGACGATGAACGTGAGCGCCGCCGAATAGCTCGCGCCGCCTGCTATCAGAATGACGAAGGCGAGCGGCATCAGCCCGAGCGAGATGCGACCGAGATCGACGGCATGGAGCCGGCGGCCGAAGAGGATCTCCGCAAATCTCCCAGCGACCTGGGCGACGCCCTTCAGGGAGGCCAGTGCCACGGCGGCCGCGGCCGACAGGCCGTTTGCCTCCAGCACGGCAGGGAGATGCACGGCCATGGCTCCGAAAACGAACGCGCTCGCGGACATGACGATGGCAAACAGCACCATGGCGAGAGTTCGCGCCTGTCCTTCGAGCGGCCGTTCGGGCAAGCCGGCAGAGGGTGCCGTTCCATCTGGTGCGGTTGCCGCGGCCGGCGGCTCCCGGCGGGCCAAACCCCACCAGTGCAACGGCAGGCAGACGACTAGATTTATAGCTGCGTAGATGACGAGCGTTGCCCGCCAGCCGACCTCGGCCGTCAGCATGTGCCCGATGGGCCAGAAAAATGTCGAGGCAAAGCCGCCAAACAGCGTCAGGTACGAGATTGCCCGGCGCCCGCGATGGGGGGCGACCTGCACCAGGGCGGCGAACGCGGCGTCGTACA
>JAEZHL010000028.1 GCA_023416575.1 Pseudomonadota bacterium | reverse complement strand
AAGCGCAGGTCCGGACGCCGTTGCGCGACGCCCATGATGCGCCGGCCGGCGAGCACAGGCTCGAGCCCGCGTCGGACTGTTTCAACCTCGGGTAATTCCGGCAACGCGCTGCTCCCCCGCTCGGCCGTGGATTTGATGACCGGGAGCAACATAGATGCAATGGATCGCGCGGCGCGAGATCTGTCGGCGTCGCGCGGCGATATCGGACAGGTGGTCGGCTATCGCCTCAGCGCCGGCGGGCTCGCTCCTGCTCCAGCTCGCGGAGGCGATCCTCCTCGGCGGCCCGCGTCGCCTCGTCAGCCGACGGGGTGTCCATCGCACCCAGATGGTACGAGTAGGCCAGCGTATTGCCGAGCCAGCCGGTGACGATCAGGACCAGCACAGTGATGATCGAGATCACGAGGCCGCCGTTGGTGATGCCCGCCGCGGGATCGTTCCATCGCATCGCCAGATTGATGATGACCAGTCCGATCACGCCGGCGTTGCCGAGGAGGTGCACCCATCCGGCGCCGAGCCGGCGGATGGACCGGATGGTAGTGAAGTCGGCCAGACCGGCACCAGCGGCAACCAGGCCGGTGATCAGGCCGACGGCGAGCAGCCAGAACGAGGCCCGGGCCCAGAAGGGATCCGTCGTGCTGACGTAGGCGAGGTCCGAAAGGAAGGCGAGCACGATCGAGGCGATCGGGAAGGCGACCAGCATCGGATGCAGCGGGTGGCCGGCGATCTGGGCCGTGCTCTCGATGCCGTGTGCGTGTTGCTTGGCCATGGGGTGCGCTCCGAGACCGACGAGCATCGGGATTGATGGCCATGCAACGGAAACGGCCAGGATGCAGTTCCGTCGCTCCTCCCGCGCGGCATTTCTCGCGCATGGCGCTTGCCTGACGCCTCCGCTATGGTGCGCGCCATGGCACACGGCGATCAACACGATACGGCGGCAACCTTCGGGTTTCGCGACATCCAGCCCGAGGAGCGGCAGGGGCTCGTCAATGAGGTCTTCGCGACCGTGGCGGGCCGCTACGACCTGATGAACGATCTCATGTCGGGCGGGCTGCACCGGCTCTGGAAGGACGATCTGGTGGGCTGGCTCAACCCGCCCCGGTCCAGTCAGCCGTTCAGCCACATCGACGTTGCGGGCGGTACGGCCGACGTAGCCCTGCGGGTGTTGCGCCGGGGCGGCACGGGCTGCACGGCCGTCGTGTGCGACATCAGCCCGGAGATGCTGCAGGTCGGCCGCGGCAAGGTGGAGGCCGAAGGCCGAAGCGGGCAGGTCACGCTGGTGCAGGGCAATGCGGAAGCGCTGCCGTTTCCCGACAAGAGCTTCGACGCCTATACGATCGCGTTCGGCATTCGCAACGTGACGCATATCGATGTGGCGTTGCGCGAGGCCTACCGCGTGCTGAAACCCGGTGGCCGCTTCCTGTGCCTGGAGTTCTCGGAGTGCCAGGTGCCGATGCTCGACAATCTTTACGACTGGCATTCCTTCGCGGTGATCCCGCGGCTCGGCCAGCTCGTCGGCACGGGGGCCGAGCCCTATCGATATCTCGTCGAGAGCATTCGCAAATTCCCGCCGCAGGAGGCGTTTGCCAGCATGGTGCGCGAGGCGGGATTCGAGCGGGTCACCTGGCGTAATCTCACGGGCGGCATCGCGGCCATCCATTCCGGCTGGCGGATCTGATCAACGAGATGGCAAGCGCCCCGATCAACCTTCTTCGCTTGGCTCGCGCCGGCTTGGTTCTGGCGCAGCACGGCGTCCGTTTCGTGCCGCAGGGGACCAAGACTCCCCTCGCGCTCAAGCTGGCGCACGTCGCGACGCTTCCCGTGCGGCTCATGGCTTGGCCATTCCGGGCCAGCAAACCTCGTGACTCGCGGATTGCCGATGCGCTTGCCTCGCTGGGGCCGAGCTACATCAAGCTCGGGCAGTTCCTAGCGACGCGCGGCGACCTTATCGGCCCGGAGCTCGCGGGCGATCTCCGCCACCTGCAGGATCGGATGCCGCCCTTCTCCATGGAGGAGGCGCGCCGTGCCGTCGAGGAGGCGCTGGGAGGCAGGCTCGAATCGCATTTCGTCGAGTTCGGCCCGCCGGTCGCGGCCGCCTCGATCGCCCAGGTTCACAAGGCGGTCGTGGTCGAGAACGGCGAGCGCCGCAAGGTGGCGGTCAAGATCCTGCGCCCAGGCATCGAGCGGCGCTTCAAGCGCGATCTCGACAGCTATTACTTCGCCGCGCGGACGATCGAGCGCTTCCATCCGCCCTCGCGCCGGCTCCGGCCAGTGGCGGTGGTCGACACGCTCGCACGGACGACGCAACTCGAGATGGACCTCAGGCTCGAGGCCGCGGCCATCTCTGAAATGGCCGACAACAGCGCTGGCGACCCCGATTTCCGTGTCCCGACGGTCGACTGGCGGCGCACCGCGAAGCGGGTGCTGACGCTCGAGTGGGTCGATGGCATCCCGATTTCGGACCGCGTCTCCCTGGAAGCCGCGGGCCACAACCTCGGCGAGGTCGGCCAGATCGTCTTGCGCTCGTTCCTGCGCCACGCGATGCGCGACGGCTTCTTTCATGCCGACATGCACCAGGGCAACCTGTTCGTCGACGAGCAGGGCCACGTGGTTGCCGTCGATTTCGGGATCATGGGCCGGCTCGGAATGAAGGAGCGTCGCTTCCTGGCCGAGATCTTGCACGGCCTCATCAACCGCGACTACAAGCGTGCGGCCGATGTCCACTTCTGGGCTGGCTATGTGCCGCCGCATCATCCACCGGCGGTGTTTGCGCAAGCGCTGAGGGCCATCGGCGAGCCGATCCATGGCCGCACGGCGTCCGAGATCTCCATGGCCGATCTGCTCGGCCAGCTCTTCGCATATACCGAGGTCTTCGACATGCAGACC
>JAEZHL010000025.1 GCA_023416575.1 Pseudomonadota bacterium | reverse complement strand
GCTCGGCGTGCCGGTGATCGACCACTGGTGGCAGACCGAAACCGGCTGGGCCATTTGCGGCAACCCTGTCGGGCTCGGCGCGCTGCCGGTCAAGCATGGCTCGCCGACCGTGCCGATGCCCGGCTATGATCTCCAGGTGCTGGACGACAAGGGCCAGCCGCTGCCGCCTGGGAAAGCGGGCACGCTGGCGATCAAGTTGCCGTTGCCACCGTCCTGTCTGCCGACGCTGTGGAATGCGAGCGAGCGCTTCCGTAAGAGCTACCTGTCCGAGTTCCCCGGCTACTACACGACCTCCGACGCCGGTTATCGTGACGATGAAGGCTACGTTTTCGTGATGGCGCGTACGGACGACGTCATCAACGTTGCAGGACATCGGCTTTCGACGGGCCAGATCGAAGAGGTCGTCGCTCGTCACAAGGACGTGGCGGAGTGCGCCGTGATCGGCGTCTATGACGAGATGAAGGGCCAGATCCCGGCGGGCTTCGTGGTGCTGAACGCGGGCGTCAACCGCGACCCTAAGGAGATCGAGGCCGAAGTGATCCAGCTCGTGCGCGAGACCATCGGTCCCGTCGCGGCCTTCAAGAACGTCATGGTCGCAAAACGGCTGCCGAAGACGCGCTCGGGCAAGATCCTGCGCGGAACGATGCGCCAGCTTGCTGATGGTGAGCCCTGGAAGATGCCCGCGACCATCGACGATCCGGCCATTCTCGACGAGATCGCGGATGTCCTGAAGGAGCGCGGCGCCATGCGGCAGACCTCGCGCGAGCCCGCATAAGTCCTCGCAGATCCGCGCGGCCCGAACCCTCCGCCGAATCTCGCGTTCCCTTTCCGAGAGAGGACGGCGCAGCACGCATATGGCTGCGCCATTCGGAAAGGTCGTTGAGCGGGATGCAGTGGCTTGGTCTTGACCATCGTGCCGCCCTGGTGACGGGCGCCAGCTCCGGAATCGGCCGGGCGATCGCGGAGGAACTCGGCAGATGCGGCGTCGCCGTCGGCGTCAACTATCACACCAGCTCACACGGCGCCGATGAAGCCGTCCGCAAAATCGAGGCCGAGGGCGGCATCGCTTTCGCCGTCGCCGGAGATGTCTCAAAGCCCGAGGATTGCCGGGCCATGGTGGACGCCGTTGCGGAGCGGTTCGGCCGGATCGACATCCTGGTCGCCAATGCCGGCATCCAGCGCGACGCGGCATTTACCGAACTCAGCCTGGCCGACTGGCAGAGCGTGCTCGACACCAATCTCACTGGTGCGTTCCTTTGCGCCCAGGAGGCCGTGCGCCGGTTCCGCAGCCAGCCACCCCCACCAGAGGCCAAGGCGCGCGGCAACATCATTTTCATCAACTCCGTGCATCAGAGAATCCCTTGGGGGGGGCACGTGAACTATGCGGCTTCAAAAGGCGGCATGCGGCTTCTCATGGAATCCCTCGCCCAAGAGGTGGCGCATGAAAAAATCCGCGTGAACGCCATTGCACCCGGCGCCATTCGCACGCCGATCAACCGGCCCGCCTGGGAGGAAGCGAGCGCCCTGGCGGCGCTGCACGACCTTATCCCCTACGGTCGCATCGGCGAGCCGGAGGATGTGGCGCATGCAGCCGTCTGGCTTGCATCCGATCAGTCCGACTATGTTGTCGGCTCCACACTGTTCGTCGACGGCGGAATGACACTCTACGCCGCATTCCGCGAAGGCGGCTGATCCCCTTCCCGGCCCTCTCGATTCCGGTTCCCACCACGCGAACCACCAAGCGACTGGAGCGTTCCGACGATGTGCGGGGTCGCGCTGCCAGATTGGGCCCATGTGCATTCAAGGAGAAGTACGATGAAGGTGAGGGATGTCATGCACGGTGGTGTGCATTGGATCGAGCCCGTCACGCCGTTGATCGATATCGCGCGCCTGATGCGGGACGAGGACATCGGCTGCGTTCCGGTCGGTGAGAACGACCGGCTGGTCGGCATGGTGACAGACCGGGACATCGTGTGCCGCGGTATCGCTGCCGGCCGCGACTGCTCGACCATGGTCGCGCGCGACGTCATGTCGAGCGGGATCCTCTACTGCCGCGAAGGCGAGGAGCTCGATGATGCCGTCCGCATCATGGAGCAACACGCAATTCGCCGACTGCCCGTGATCAACGACGACAAGCGGATGGTCGGGATTCTGAGCCTCGGCGATCTGTCGAATACGCAGTTGTCAGGTGAAGTTCTGCGAAGTGTCTCGTCACATCATGCATGAGCGGCGATCGTTTTTCGTGCCGCAAGCGACTGGGCGGTCTCGCGGATGCGCCCAGTCGTTAAGCATTCGACTGCCGTCAAATTAACCGTCCTTTCGCCTCACTCCACCGAATCTGAAGCGAGCCAATCCGGCGCCCACGCACGAATTCGGCAAGTGTGTTGGACGCGTTAGCACGGCATTCATTTCATATTGCGAAAGCCATCGCGAAGGGACCGCAATCGTTTTCGTCATCATGAATAGGGCGCTACTAAACAGCGTAAAATTTGCTGAACAGGACGCCCGAACATGTCTCGCCCGAAACCGAGACACACCACCTCGACGCGCAACCGAATTCATTCGTCCAGCTTGCACCCTGCCACGAGCCGCTTCTCGATGGACTGGATCGGACGGCATCTCGGTGGCGCGGAACGTCGGCGCGTCACGATCCTCGCCGTCGCTCCAGTCGCGCGACTGGGCTGGCTCGATCCGGAGGAAATGGCACCTGCAGTCGACCGGTACCGCCGCGAAGCGCTCCGGGCGATCAGGGAACTCGGTGGTCAGATCATCGGACAGTCCGGAATTTCCGTGTTGGCCTGCTGGGGATTTCCCAGCTCCGGGGAGGACCACCTGCGCCTCGCCTTGCGCGCCGGGCTACGCATTGCGGCACTGACCAGCCCGGACCTGCAGCTCGGCTGCGGTGTCGAAACGGGGCTGGTCGTCGCCGGCCCGCCGATTGCCGGAGAGGCGCAGACGATCAATCTCGTCGGGCCCGTCCTGCGAAAGGCCGAATTGCTCCAGGCATCGGCGAGGCCCGGTTGGGTGGTGGTGAGTGATGCCGTCCGCCCGCTTGTGGACCGGACTTTCGAGTTGGAATGCCTCGCCCCGCTCGGGATGGCGAATCGCTGGCGGGTGGCGAGCGACCGTCCAGGGCCGACGTGCGCCCCGACTGCCGCGCACGGATTCGTCGGACACGCTGCCGAACGACGGTCCCTGGATGAGATCTGGCGACGGGTCGTCGAGGGGCGTCCACAGTGCGTGTCGATCTCGGGTGAAGCCGGGATCGGCAAGTCCACTCTTTTGCGCTGTCTCGAGCAGAATGTCGCCGCGGCAGGCGGAATCTGGATCGAGATGGCGTGCCTTCCGGAAACCAGCCGGGCGCCCCTGCATGCGCTGAGAGAGGTCATGCAGAAGCTGCGGGCGAGCCGCATGGCCGGCTTGGCCGCGTACATGGCAACGCTCAGCGAACCGGATTGCAGGCAGCTGAAGCTGTTCCTGCGCGCCGATACCGAGGCTCCCTCCGACCCGCCATCTGACGTGGGCGCACTGCGCGCAGACCGCCTCGCTGGGCTCATTCTGGGCTGGCTTGCGGCGCAGGCAGCGAGCGCGCCGGTGGTGCTCGTGATCGAGGATCTGCATTGGGCAGACCCGGCAACGCTCGACTTCATCATCAAAGCCGGCGAGCGTCTGGCAACGCTCGGACCGGCCTGCCTCGTCTGGACATCGCGCAAGCCCGAGCTGCGCGGCTTCAGGACCTCAGCCGAGCAGACAGCGCTGACCCTTCGCCGCCTGTCGTCCAACGAGATCCAGCAACTCCTGGCGTGCAGTCCAGCCGGATCCTCGCTGTCCCGGGCGGCGAGAGAGCAGATTGCAATCCGCTCGGAAGGAATTCCGTTGTTCGCCGGGGAACTTGCGCGGCTTTGGGTACAGGCTCAGGATGACCAGGACGGCATAGACCTGCTGCTCGAGCCGGGGCCACTGAACCTGGTGCTGTCCGCCCGCCTCGATGCCATCGGCGCGCTGAAGACGCTGGCGCAGGCTGCCGCGGTGATCGGACGCCAATTCGATACGCAGGTGCTCGCGGAAGCGCTTCAGCTCGACCCCGAGCGCCTGTCGAACGAGCTGCAGGAGCTCGTCGACCGCGGCTTCTTGGAACCGGTGTCCGCGCACAGCGGCACCCGCGTTTTGCGCTTCTCCCATGCCCTGCTCCGGGATGCGGCCT
>JAEZHL010000375.1 GCA_023416575.1 Pseudomonadota bacterium | reverse complement strand
GTGACGCGGCGGACGGCATCGAGCTTGCCTGCGAGCGAGCGCGCGAGGGTGAAGCCCGCCATGATGACGAGAACGCCTGCGAAAAAGCCCTGCAGAGCCGCGAACATATAGACCATGGCGCCGTAGCTGTGCAGCGTCGGCCGCAGACCGGCTTGCCATTCGGCCAGTACCTGCACGCCGACAGCGGCGAGGAACAGGATTGGGGCCAGCATGAGCAGCAGGCGCATCGGCCATGGGCCACGCTGATCCTGCGCCGACAGCGCCCGGGTCGCGAGGAAAACGGCGCCGCTGCTTGCGGCGTAAAGCACTGCCGCGACTGCCGGCCAGACGAGTGACGGCAACGCGACGTCGGCAGGCGGCCACGCCGGGTTCACCAGCCAGAGGAAGAAGTAGGAGAAGACAAGGCATGTCACGAAGCTTCCAGCCACGAGCAGCAGGCTGACCGTGCCCCACCAGGAATGGTTGACCGGACCCGACATGTAGACTGGCAAGACGCAGTTTCCCCCGACGTGCGCTGGTCCACGTATGGGACCGTGGTCGAGGTCCCAAAGCCACCAAAGAATGAATGCGATCGCCACAACGGCGGAAGCGAACGCCGACAGGATCAGCTTCAGCGTCAGCAGGTAGAAGAAGGCCGTCGTTGCGATTGCCGCGAGGAATGGGCCCCAATGCGGGCCCGGAACCTGCATGACATAAACCGGGCGTGCATCGATCGGGCTGGTGACGAGCGCCTCGCGTTGACCCGTCAGGGTGCCAGGTAGGTAATAACGACCCTCGTCGGCATCGGCACTGAGCTGCGGCCGGGTCCACAAGGGATAGCGGCTGTCGACCTCGGGAATCGAGCGGGTTCCGTAGTTATAGGTTCGCATCCACTCCAAAGTGCCAGCATTCCATATATTGCCGGCGTTGTTATCGAACGAAAACCGGAACGTGCGTACGATATCGAAAATGAGGAGAGCGATGGCCGCGGCCATCATGTAGGCGCCGACGGTGGAAATCATGTTGAGCAGATCCCATTCCATCACGGCGAGGTACGTATAGACACGCCGCGGCATGCCCATCAGGCCGGTGATATGCATGGGGAAGAACGCGACGTTGAGGCCGATGATAAACAGCCAGAAAACCCACTTTCCGACCCGTTCGGAAAGTGGTTTTCGGCTCACCGTCGGGAACCAGTAATAAATCGCGGCCAATAAGGGCAGAACCATTCCACCGACCAGAACATAATGGAGATGGGCAACGATGAAATAGGTGTCGTGCACCTGGAAATCGAACGGCACCGAGGCCACCATGACGCCGGTCAGACCGCCCATAGTGAAAACCGCGATGAACCCGACGACGAAGAGAGCTGGCGTGGTGAACCTCAGGCGTCCGCTGGCGATGGTGGCGATCCAGGCGAATACCTGGATGCCGCTTGCGATGGCGACGCTCATGCTGGCGGCGGAAAAGAAGCTGAGCGAGAGCGGAGGCAGGCCCGTGGTAAACATATGATGCACCCACAGGCCGAAGCTGATGACGCCCATGGCGATCAGGGCGAGGACGATGAGGCGATGGCCGACGAGCGGTGTTTGCGCCATCGCCGGCAGGATCATCGAGACCATGCCGGCGGCCGGAATGAAGATGATGTAGACCTCGGGGTGGCCGAAGAACCAGAACAGATGCTGCCACAGCAGCGGATCGCCGCCTTTTTCCGCCATGAAAAACGGCCAGCCGAATGCCCGCTCGATCTCGAGCAGAATTGTGGCGAGGATCAGCGCCGGAAATGCGAACACGATCATCAGCGCGAAAATAAGCAGCGCCCAGGCGAAGATCGGGATCTTGTCGAGCGTCATTCCCGGCGCGCGATATTTGGCGAAGCCGACCATGATCTCGATCGCGCCGGCGATTGCGGCGATTTCGATGAAGCCGATGCCGAGCAACCACATGTCGGCATTGATGCCGGGCGAGAAGCGAGCATCTGTTAGCGGCGTGTACATGAACCAGCCGCCGTCGGGCGCCACGCCGAAGAACAACGTTGTGAAGAACGCCAGGCCACCAAAGGCGTAAATCCACAGGGAGTAGGCGCTCAGCCGCGGAAATGGCAGCTCGCGCGTTCCGAGAATATTCGGCATCAGAAGAACGCCGAAGGCCTCCATGATCGGCACGGCGAACAGAAACATCATCATCGTGCCGTGCATGGTGAAAAGCTGATTATAGAGCGCGTGGCCGACGAGTGTGTTTTCCGGAACCGCAAGCTGCGTGCGCATGATGACGGCAAGTACGCCAGCGAGGACGAAAATGAGAAGTGCCGTTCCGATATAGGTCAGACCGACATACGTATTGTTGACGGCCGAGAGTATCCGCCAGCCGCGAGGTGGCACCCAGGGGACCCTGAGCCGTTCGAGCTCGCCCGGCGGGCGCGGGACGGTATTCGGGTATCGCACCTTGGACTGCTGCGTTGTCGTGCGATCGCCACCCCTGCCGTAGATCACCGTCATTTGAGGCTCTCCATGTAGGCGGCGATGGCGCGAAGCTGCTCGCCCTGAAGATTGCCGAATGAGGGCATCGGGTTACCGGGCTTCAGGTGTTGGGCGGAGGACGTCCAGCCCGCCAGCGTGCCGATGTTGACCGGATACATGCCGGCGCCGATCGACAGCCGGCTGCCGACGCGGGTCAGGTCGGGGCCGAAGCGGCCGTCAGCGGGGGTGCCGCGGACGGTGTGGCAGGAGCCGCAACCTGCGCTGAGGAAAAGCTGCCGGCCGCTGGCGAGAAACGGTGTGGCGGGCTCGGGCGGGCTGCCGACCTGCTGGGCGAACCAGGCCTCGAAATCTCGCGGCGAGGTGGCAACGATATAGAACGCCATCAGGGCGTGCTGGGCGCCGCAGTATTCCGCACACTGGCCGCGGTAGATGCCGGGGGCCGTCGCGGAGAACGTCATCCTGTTCACGCGCCCCGGGATCATGTCGAGCTTTCCCGCGAGATTTGGCACCCAGAAGCTGTGAATGACGTCTTGCGTCTTCAGGATGAACTCGACGGGTGTGCCGACAGGGATCCTGATCTCGTTGGCGGTGGCGAGCGTGGTCGTGCCGCGCTCATCCAGGTAGTGCACGCGCCACCAGAACTGCTCGCCCGTCACCTCGATGCGCATTGCGGGTTGCGCCGCGTGGATCGTCTGCGAGACGACGGTGGAGAACGTGAGAAGGGCCGTCAGTGTCACCACCGGAAACATGATGCCGAGGCCAATGATGAAATTGTCGTTCGCCATCCAGCTCGTGCGATTCCTTCGCAGGAGGGTGGCGATCGCGAGTAAGGTCACAACGAGCAGAAAAATCAGTGCCCCGCCGATGAAGAGGACCAAGGTCAGCTGATCGACAGTTTCGGCATGTGATCCGCGCGGGGCGAGGGCCGATTGCGTCCAGTTGCAGCCTGCGAGTAGCAAGCTCGCCGTTGCCGGCATCAGCGAGAAGGCAACTTTCCTGAAGGGCTGCACGATCTGGCGCTCTCAGTAGCCCGCGGGCGAGCCACCGATCCACGTGCACTGCCTCGAGCGAATTTCCGGCGTGACAGGGGGAGTGTTCCGGTG
>JAEZHL010000367.1 GCA_023416575.1 Pseudomonadota bacterium | reverse complement strand
CAGCATCGCAGCTCCGACGGGAACCCACATCATGGAGCATCGGCTTGGCGAAAAATCGACCGATTAGCAAGGGCGGCGCTGACGCATTCAATCCCGAATCCCTGCGAGCACACGTCCTCACCCGACTCGACGATGCGCTCGGCCAGCCCTTGTCCGCAGGTCTCTATCTCGTTGCCACCCCCATCGGCAACCTGGCGGACTTTACTCTGCGAGCGGCCACCATCCTGGCGCGGGCAGACAGCGTCTACTGCGAGGACACGCGCCACAGCCGCCAGCTGCTATCCCGCTACGGTATTTCTCGCAGCCTCAAGCCCTTTCACGAGCACAACGAGGAGCGCGAGCTGCCGCGGGTCCTGGAGGAGCTCGCCGCGGGCCACACCATTGCCCTTATCAGCGATGCGGGGACGCCGCTCGTCTCGGACCCCGGCTTCAAGCTGGTGCGGGCGGCCCTCAGCGCTGGACATCAGGTCATCAGCATCCCCGGTCCTTCTGCGCCGATAGCGGCACTCGCCTGCTCCGGCCTGCCAACAGACCGTTTCCTGTTCGCGGGATTTCTGCCGCCGAAGCAAGCAGCCCGCCGAGCCCGCTTGAAGGAGCTGGCGACGATCCCCGCCACGCTCATTTTCTTCGAGGCCCCGTCGCGACTGCCGGATGCGCTTGCCGACATGGCCGAAACCCTCGGCCCCACGCGCGATGCCGTTGTCGCCCGCGAGTTGTCCAAGCTCCATGAGGAGGTCCGGCGCCTGCCGCTCGGCGAGCTTGCAAGCGCGCTGGCCGGGACGGAGCCGCGTGGGGAGATCGTTGTGCTGGTCGGCCCTCCAGCCCCTGCCGAGGTCAGCGATGCGGAAATCGTCGAACGGCTCCGCGAGGCCCTCGCTCACAGCAGCGCGCGCGATGCGAGCCGTGCTGTCGCCGAGTCGCTTGGCGTGCCGAAGAGCCGCGTGTACGATCTTTCAGTTCGGATCAGGCGAGGCGACGACGCGTGAAGCGGCCCGGCACCAAAGCAGGCACCGCAAACCGGAAACGGCACGAACGTCGTGGCCGCTTTTCGGAGCTGCTCGCCGCCGCGTTGCTGTGCCTCAAGGGCTACCGAATTCTCGCCCGGCGGCACCGTTCGCACGCCGGCGAAATCGACCTGATCGCCGTCCGGGGCCGGCGACTCGCTTTCGTCGAGGTCAAGCTGCGGCCGACGATGGACGCGGCCGAGGCGGCCAAGACCCGAAGTCAGGCAGAGCGGATGGCACGAGCGGCTGAGCAGTGGGTGTGGCGCCACCCGGGCTATCTGGGTTATGAGATCGGCCTCGACGCACTGCTGCTGGCTCCAGGCCGCCTCCCGCGCCACCAGCCCAATGCCATGCAGCGGGCATAGAGCGCGACCGGTGCCGAGATGGAGCATCGGAGCCATGAATCGCTGTTTTGAGTAGCCTTCCGGACTGGAAAGCGACGAGCATCTGAGGCCAGCCCACATCTGACTGGAAACCATCGCATGCCCCTTAAGATCGCCTGCCAGATGGACCCTATCGACCGCATCGACATCCGCGGCGATTCCACATTCGCGCTCTTGCTCGAAGCACAGCGGCGCGGGCATGAGCTGTTCTATTACACCCCGCCCCATCTGGCGCTCGACGGAGCGCGACTGATTGCCCGCGGCGCATCTCTCGAGGTCGAAGATCGCGTCGGCGACCACTATAAGCTCTCGGATTCGAGGCTCGTCGATCTGGCCGAGTGGAACGTGGTGCTGCTGCGCCAGGACCCTCCATTCGACATGGCTTACATCACGACGACGCACCTGCTCGAGCGCATTCACCCCAAAACGCTCGTCGTTAACGATCCAGCGTCGGTCCGGAATGCCCCTGAGAAGGTCTGGGTGCTCGAATTCCAGGACCTGATGCCGCCCACGCTCGTCACGCGCAATCCAGAGGACGTGAAGAGCTTCCGTGAGCGCTACGAGGACATCATCATCAAGCCGCTTTACGGCAACGGCGGCGCCTCGGTATTCCGCGTCGCCCCCGGCGACACGAACCTCAATTCGCTCATCGAGCTGTTCCAGACCGTGTTTCGCGAGCCGTTCATGGTCCAGCAGTATCGGCCGGAGGTCCGGGGCGGCGACAAGCGGATCATCCTGATCGATGGCGAAGTGGTCGGCGCGATCAATCGTGTTCCAGCCGCCGACGAAACCCGCTCCAACATGCATGTCGGCGGCGTGGCCCAGCCCACGGATTTGACGCCACGGGACCTCGAAATCTGCGAGCGCCTGAAGCCGGAGCTGAAGCGGCGCGGCCTGATTTTCACCGGCATCGATGTGATCGGCCCTTACCTGACAGAAATCAACGTCACCTCGCCAACCGGAATTCGCCAGATCGAACGCTTCGGCGGCCCGAACATCGCGGCGCTATTCTGGGATGCGGTAGAGGCCAGGGTCGCCAAAGCCTGACGCCACGACAACAGCACCGCGCCTAGAGACGTTCTCATTACGTTCTTGACGGGCGTGCGCCCGCGGCACTAACCTTCAGACGTATGAGGTTTGTGCGGCGGGGGCGTTATGTACGGCCGGGTTTCCACATTGGCGTTCGTCGGAATCGAGGCGCGACCTGTCCAGGTGGAAGTCCGGATCAGCCCCGGACAGCACGCGTTCGCGATCGTCGGGCTACCGGACAAGGCCGTGGCGGAGAGCCGAGAGCGAGTCCGTAACGCGCTCCACGCCATCGGGCTTGGGCTGCCGTGGACGCACATCACGGTGAACCTCGCTCCGGCTGACTTGCCGAAGGAAGGCAGCCACTTCGACCTGCCGATCGCATTGGCTTTGATGGTCGCCATGGAGGCCATCTCCCCGGACGCCGTCGAAGGCTTCGCCGCGATTGGAGAGCTGGCGCTGGACGGACAGATCCGGGCAACACCCGGCGCCCTTCCCGCCGCCATCGGCGCCAACGCCATCGGCAAGGGGCTGATCTGCTCTGCAGCGAGCGGCCCTGAGGCTGCGTGGGCCGGGGCAGACATCGATATCATCGCCGCGCCGCACCTGCTCTCTCTCGTGAACCACTTCAAGGGCCTGCAGACCTTGCGCCGGCCTGAGCCCGATCTCACGCGCGACGACCAGGCCCTCCCCGATCTCGCCGATGTCAAAGGCCAGGAGACGGCACGGCGTGCGTTGGAGGTGGCCGCGGCTGGTGGTCACAATCTGCTGATGATCGGTCCGCCAGGCTCAGGCAAATCCATGCTTGCCGCTCGGTTGCCCTCGATTCTGCCTCCGCTCGACCCGCAAGAGTTGCTTGAGGTGAGCATGGTGCACTCGCTGGCTGGCGAGTTGATGGGTGGCCGGTTGAAAGTCGAGCGGCCGTTCCGGGCGCCACATCACTCGGCGAGCATGGCGGCGCTTGTCGGCGGCGGCACACGACCCAAACCGGGAGAGGTCTCCTTGGCGCACCTTGGCGTGCTGTTCCTCGACGAGTTGCCTGAGTTCACGCCACAAGTCCTCGATTCGCTCCGCCAGCCGCTCGAAACCGGCGAGACCGTCATCGCTCGCGCGAACCATCGCATCACGTATCCTTCGCGCATTCAGCTCATCGCGGCGATGAACCCTTGTCGCTGCGGCGGCGGGCCGGGCCAGGCCTGCAAACGCGGCCCGCGCTGTGCCGCCGACTACCAGGCACGGATCTCCGGGCCGCTCCTCGACCGCATCGACCTGCAGATCGAGGTGCCGGCCGTGACCGCGGCCGACCTCGTGGTACCGGCACCGACGGAGAGCAGTTCTACCGTCAGAGCGCGCGTCACTGCTGCCCGCGAGCGGCAACGAAACCGCTTCGCACGGCATGGCGTCACGAGCGTTCGCACCAATGCCCAAGCGTCCGGGCGCATCCTCGATGAGATCGCGACGCCCGATGCGGAGGGCATGTCGCTGCTGAGACAGGCCGCAAGCGCACTGCAGCTTTCGGCGCGCGGATTTCACCGTACCTTGCGCGTCGCTCGAACGCTCGCCGACCTCGACGGCGCTGAGACGATCGCACGGATCCATGTTGCAGAAGCACTGAGCTATCGCGGCGAGGCCATCCGGCAGAGAACTGCTGCTTGAGGAGCTTGCGTGACTGGATCGGATCCTTAGCCGCCCGCGATCTGCGGCAGGATGTGGACCTCGGCATCGGGGCCGATCGGCTCCAACAGAGCGTCCTGATAGATCTGGCCCTCAATCGCGACTGCCAAACCCTTCTCGAGATGGGGGGAGAGGTCGGGAAAGCGCTCAGCAAGCCGGGCAAAAAGCTGGCGCACGCTCGTCGCCTCGATCTCGAGTTCTGCCACCCCGCCGGTGAACTGACGCAGCGCTCCGATCAGAATCACATGCGCCATGGCAGCCTCCGGTTCAGAGCGGCCCCGCGCGGAGCGAAGCCAGGAAGAACAACAGTCCCATGACGAGGACCAACGACGAGCCGGCAATTCCAGCAACGCTCTGGATGCGCGCCGCCCAGACGCTATTGCCGCCCACCAGTCTCGTCGCCAATTCGCGCGAACCCACCGCCAGCGAGGCCAACACCGAGACGGTGATGGCTGTGCCGATGGCCATGGCGAAGGTGGCAAACACGCCAGCCCAGAAGATGCCCATGCCCAGGGCGAAGATCAGGACGCCGATCGCCCCTGTGCACGGCCTTATACCGATCGACAGGGCCAGGGACCACGCCTTAGCCCAGGACCACTGGCCCTCGAGTTGCGCCGGCGTTGCCATGTGGGCATGTCCGCAACAAGGGCCGTCCGCAGCATGCACGTGGTCATCATGATCGTGATGATGCTCATGCGCATGGGCGGTGGCGTGCCGGTGCCCCGCTTCATGATACTTGTGTGCAGCGCGGGCGAAGAGCGGCCGCAGTTGTCGATAGAGCAGCCACGCTCCGAGGATTGCGATCAGCCCCCAGCTCGCCGTTTCGAGCCAGCTTTCGGTGAGCTTGATCTGCATACTGGTTGCACTCAGGGCCACCGCGAGAATGCCAACGATCACGATTGCCGAGATCGCCTGCACGAACGCTGCCATGAATGACAGCAGGACGCCGCGACGCACCGTGCGCTCATGGGCCAAAGCATAGGATGAGATGACGAATTTGCCATGGCCGGGGCCAATGGCATGCAGAACCCCGTAAAGAAAGCTGATGAGCGCCAACACCAGCCCGGAGCCGATAGGATCTCCGCTCTTGATCTGACGCACAGCGGCGGTCATGGCGCTGGTCATCTCGCGCTGACCTTCAAGCACCCACAGCCACAATCCACCGAGCGGCCCCGCAGCCGCTTCAGTTGCATGTGCTGGCATAATTCCAAGCAGGAGGCCGGCAATCAAGGTCCGGATGAAGAGCCCGTAGGCACCGATTACTTGGGGCATGATATCGAGACGGTCTTCGCACTTCCGATGCTGATGTTTATGCCGTCGTTCTCGTTCAACGCGGCTTCGCTGAGTTGCAGGCCCTGCGAGAAGTCCTGGCTTGGCGCTATCACGTCGGCCTTACAGCCCGCGGGAGCACCTTCCGACAGCCTGATCGGATTGTCCGATGCGAGATCGAACCAGATGAAGAACGACGGGTCCTTGGTGGAGAACGTAAAGCCCTCGGCGTCTGCCAACACGGGCTGCTTCAGCGGCAGCGTGAACTCCAATGCGAGAACCATGCGCTTCGGAAGCTGAGGCGGGCCCAGCAGGTAACCGGTGAGTTTCGACCAGAACCCGCCGGTTGCGCCCGTTTCCTCTAGTTCCGGCGTCCCCGCCAGTCCAAACCTCTGCCCAGGGACCTCCGTGACCTCGGTGTGCTCCAGGACAACGTCCGTCGGTGTGTCAAATTCCAGGGGCTGATCAGCGAGCTTGGCAAAGGTGAAGTAGCCAAACTCCTTCAAGCCTTCGATGTTGACCCTGGCCAGCTCTGCGAGCTCGCTTCGGTCGTAGACGCCATCAGCGTTCGCATCGAGGCCCTGGATGGCCATCGACGTATAGATTTCGTCGAAGTACCAGCGCTGCCGAAGTCCGGTCGCTGTCCCCCTGTCGTAAGCCACCGTGGTCTCGACGGTCACCCACACATGGGGATGGGCGCGAGCAGGAGGTGCTGCGATGACAGCGACCCCGGAAATAGCAGCGCCGAGCAGGGCCGCCATGCGGGTCGAAGGTGGGATCATCGATGGCCTCTCACGTCGTTCGGATTCCGCCCGGATGACACCCCGGGATTATAGCCTGAGGAGGGCAATCCCCTGCATGTCTGGCTTTGCCGCAGCCTTGGGCTTAACCCGCAGGCTCTGAAGAGTGGACGCGTCCTCACGCCTATTGTAACGTTATAACATTCTGAGGCGCGGCTCGCCGTGCCCGACCGTAGTCTCGAAGTCGATGGCTTTGCCCTATGCTGAAACGATCCGCTGTCTCCACAGCTGCTGCCCTGGCGCTTCTTCTTGCTTCCGGAGCGGCGCGGGCCGACAGTGCCGTCGTCGTGACGAGCAAGCCGATTCACGCCCTGGTATCTGGCGTGATGGCCGGAATCGGCGCACCCGAGCTGCTGGTGGACGGACAAACCTCGCCGCACGCCTACGCCATGAAGCCCTCGGATGCCCGCAAGGTGCACAGGGCCAAGGTGTTCTTCCGCACCTCGGAGTCGTTGGAACCGTTCACAGCCAAGCTTGTGGCCTCGCTTCCGAAGTCCGTGGACATCGTCACGCTCGAGGAAACACCAGGGTTGAAGCTCCTCGACAGGCGTGAAGGAGGCGCCTTCGAAGCCGGCCACGATCACGGTGCGTCTCATTCGCACGGCCACGGAAAATCGCAAAGTCAATCAGCATCCCGCGCCGGCGGCCATCATCACGACCACGGCCACGAGGAGCACATCCATGACCCCCACTTCTGGCTCGATCCGGACAATGCGAAGGCGATGGTGCGGCACATCGCCGACGTACTTTCGGAGTGGATGCCGGACAAAGCTGCGACCATCAGGTCCAATGCCGAGGCCGAAATCTCGAGGCTCGATGCGCTCGCAAGCGACCTGGCCCGTGAACTGGCGCCGTTCGCCGGCAAGCCGTTCATGGTCTACCACGATGCCTACCAGTATCTCGAGAAGCGCTATGGCCTGACTGCGGTCGGCACTGTGACGGTCAGCCCCGAGCTCCCTCCTAGCGGCAAGCGGCTGTCGGAGCTGCGCCAGAAGATCAGCTCGGCCGGTGCGGTGTGCGTCTTTGCCGAGCCATATCTCGACCCGCGGGCGATTGCGGTCGTTGTCGAAGGGACCGGCACACGAACCGCGACGCTGGACCCGGAGGGCACGGCTCTCGAAGCTGGACCGGATCTCTACTACAAGTTGCTGCGAAATCTCGCGACCAACCTGACTGCCTGCCTGACCCGCCCGTAACAGCGCTCTGAGAGAGCTCCGGCCACGGCGCAGTGGGCAACAAAAAAGGGACGGCGCAAGCATCCGTCCCTTCTTTGAATGGTAGATCGTGAGCGCGTTTACTGCGTCACCGCCGTCCGACGTGCCCCTTGAGCGCGGTTGGCAGTCCGGGATTCAGTCGAGCTTTCTGCGGTCGCGCCAGTGACCCGATCCCACGTCACCATCACCTTGGCGCCGACGGGAACGCGCGGGTAGAGGTCGAGCACGTCCTCGTTATGCATGCGGATGCAGCCCGCCGAGACTGCCTGTCCAATGGTCCAGGGAGCATCGGTACCGTGAATCCGATACATGCTCGACCCGAGATAGAGGGCCCGCACACCCAACGGGTTCATCGGATGCCCACCCGGCACCCAGCTGGGCAAACGCGGATTGTCGCGCCGCATCGTCGGCGTGGGAGTCCAGGATGGATTCTCACGCTTCATAGAAATGCTGGTGACGCCTTCCCAACGGGCCTGCTCGCGCGGAACAGCGATCGGATAGCTGATCGCTTGGCCGGGACGCGTGACGAGATAAAGACGCCGATCGCCGAAGCTGACCACGATCTGGCCAGGAGCGTATTTCGTGCTGAAGGGGATGGACTGACGGCTACCACCCCATTCGGAGGTGCCGCCCCAAAGGTTGGTCTGGCTTTGCCCCGGTGCCGCCATGACGGCAGTCGCCGGCAACACACCGGCAAGAAGGACAGCAGCAGCCCGATACAGGATCTTCCGAGCGCGCATTTGGTACCCCGCTGGCTCAAGTTTGCTGACGATCCGGCGGGTGTGCGCCCCACCTGGTGCATCAGTCGTTCGAGGGATGATGAAAATTCTATATACCAGTTTCGCTCTCAATGCCGGCACATGAAAGTCACAGTATCGTCAACATGTACGTGGTCCACCGATTCGGTTGCGGGGGCAAGCCGAATGCGTATGGCGATCGGCCGGAGCAGGCAGGCGAGCACGAAAGCCCACCCCGGAAGCTGCGGAAATCATGATTTGACGGTATCGAGCCTCCTGGTGTAGAACATATCGCGAACGTTCTTCATACACCGGCTCTGCCGTCATGGCCTATACTGCTGAAAGAACAAATGTTTTCTTAAAGTCCAAAGGCGACGAGCCGCCGGGCTTGAAGCGTGGCAGCCCTGCCGACCTTGTCCAGACCGCTGCAAGCCTTCGCCAGAGCATGCTCGACGAATTGCGCGCGCGAATCCACAACATCGAACGCGGCGTGAGCATGGCATCGCCAGGGGAACCAGCGCTCCCGGCTCTTCGGCCTGAAGAGCGGCTGCAGCTTCCCCGGGAGGCCGAAAACCCTTCATTGCCGCAGAACAGAGGGCCGGAATCCGGCCTACGCTGGCGGCTCGGCGCCCACGAGATCGATGCCTTGCTGGGTCCTGGGGGGCTGGAGATCGATGGTGTGCACGAGGTGAAGCCAGCGACGCAGCCGCAGGGCGCAAGCTGGGCGGCAGCCTGGGCCGCAGCACTCGTCTTCACTCTCGCCTTGGGCATTCGTCGTTGCGGGTTGGACAGCACCAAAGCGCGGAGCCCCATTCTGTTCTGCCGGCCTGCTGCGCTGGCCAGTGAGCTCGGCGAGCTCTATGGCCCGGGATTGCGCACCCTGGGCATTGCCCCCAGTCGTCTCATCATCGTCGAAACCGGCAATGCTGCAGACACACTGTGGGCCATGGAGGAGGGGCTAAGGTCAGGAAGTTTGGCCCTCGTCCTGGGGATTCTCGATCAGGTCGCCCTGACGCCGGCGCGCCGCCTTGCCCTGGCGGCTGCGGCGCATCGTTCGCCCTGCCTTCTTCTCACCAATCCCCGCGTCGAGGGCACGGCGGCGACCGCAACCCGCTGGCGCGTCGGACCTCTCTCGAGCGCGCCGCATCCCTTCGACCCGCGCGCTCCTGGCGCTTCCAGATTTACGGTGGCGCTCGAGCGCTGCCGCACGCTGCCGGCTTCGGCCGCAACAGCCTCTTTCGGTTTGGAGTGGTGTGATGAGGCGCTTTGCTTCCGTCTGGCTCCCGGCGTGGCCGATCGAGCGGATGCGGCGCGCAGATCCGGACGCGGTGCCCAGTGAGCGCCCCTTCGCGCTCGTCGAAACGGGCACGCGGGGTGTCATCATCGCTGCCGTCAACATGCTGGCGCGGAGCGAGGGGATCCACCCGGGCGCCTCTCTTGCCGATGCCCGCGCCATCTTCCCCGCGCTCGCGACACGCAAGATCGAGCGGGACAGGGACAAGGCCGCACTCGTCGCTCTCACCCGCTGGAGCGGCCGATATGGGCCAGCACGGAACATCGAGGGAGACAACGGCTTCTGGATCGATGTCACCGGCGTGGCGCATCTCTTCGGCGGCGAACGCCAGCTTATGGCCGATCTCTCGGGCCGCCTCCGCGCGTTCGGGCTGACGGCGCGCGCCGCTCTCGCTGACACTGCCGCCGCAGCTGCCGCGCTGGCCCGCTTCGCGCACCTCGGAGCAGAGGGATTCGTCATTGCACCCGCCGCACAGATGCAGGAGACGCTCGCCGGGCTCCCGGTTGAGGCACTCGGCCTGGCCGACGATGTCGTGCTCCTCCTGAAGCGTCTCGGATTGCGCCAGATCGGCCAGCTCTATGAGCTGCCACGCCCCGCACTTGCGCGGCGCTTCCGGGAACTCGGCAATGCTCGACGTCAGGCGAAAAATCCAACCGGTCTTGCCGGCGCGGTGTTGTTCCGGCTCGATGCGGCTCTCGGTTCGGCACCGGAGCCGAAGCGTGCCCTCGTGGAAACCCCGCGGCCCCTGGTTCGCCGTATCTTCTCCGAGCCGCTCATTTCTAACGAAGGACTGGAGGCCGCCGTTGCCGATCTTGCCGCCGGTCTATGCCGGATGCTCGATCAGGTCGCCATGGGGGCACGCCGCTTGCGGCTCTGCCTATACCGTGTCGATGGCACCGTGGCCGAGGTACGAGCCGGCACCAGCAGCCCTTGCCGGGAGCCCCGCCATCTCCTGCAACTCCTGGCACCAAAGATGTCCGCCATCGATGCCGGGTTCGGGATCGATGCCCTCACGCTCGAGGCGACGGCACGCGATCTGCTCGATCCCTTGCAGAGTACGCTGAGCGCCAGACTGGAGGGGGACGCCGGCGCCGATCCCGCGATCCTCATCGACAAGCTCGCGAACCGCATCGGAGCCGAACGCGTGGTCCGCCTTGCCCCATGCGGCAGCCACATCCCCGAGCGGGCCGAAGTCCGCATTCCCGCATTAGCGGGAAATGAACTCCCGGAAGGCGACGCTTCCAGCCTACGCAGCGCAGCCAGCCGCCCAGCATTCCTGTTCGCGACGCCCGAGCCGATCACGGTTCTTGCCGAGGTCCCCGAAGGCCCACCGGCGCGATTCACCTGGCGGCGCGTCAATCACACGGTGGCCAGGGCCGAGGGACCGGAGCGCATCGAGCCGGAATGGTGGCGCGCGCTCGGCTCCTCCGAAAAGCCGCCCCGCCCCCGGGATTATTACCGGATCGAGGACGACCGCGGCGGCCGCTACTGGGTGTTCCGTGATGGCCTTTATGACCGCGACACAGAATCCGGGCCACCCGTCTGGTACATGCACGGCCTGTTCGGGTGAGGGGCGCCATGTCTTCCTCCGCACACACCTACGCCGAGCTGCAGGTCACCACCAACTACTCGTTCCTGCGCGGCGGCTCTCATCCGCACGAGCTTGTCGCCGAAGCCAAGGCTCTCGGTCTCTCGGCCTTGGCCGTGACCGACCGCAATACGCTCGCCGGCATCGTCCGGGCGCACACGGCGGCGAAGCAGGCTGGGCTGAGGCTGATCGTGGGGGCACGCCTCGACCTCCAGGATGCTCCCAGTCTGCTGTGCTTTCCCACCGACCGCGCAGCCTACGGCCGCCTCTGCCGCCTCCTCACGCTCGGCCAGCGGCGGACGGAGAAGGGGCAGTGCACGCTCTTTCTCGAAGATGTCGCCGCCCACAGCGCGGGCCAGATCTTCATCGTTCTGGTGCCAGAGAATTGGAGCTGGCGCGAGGCGTTGGCGCAACCGGCCAGCGAGCACGGTCCCGGCGCCACGATCCTCCATTTTCCCGCGCCAACCGCAAATCCGCCTCCGGATCTTTCCCTGGAGGGCGAGGAAAAGACGCCAAACTTCGCGGTAAATCTCAGCCACGTCAGGGATGCGCTTGCGCCAGCCCCCGTCTATCTCGCCGCCTCGCATCTCTATCAGGGGCAGGACCGGGCCCGCATGGCAGCCCTCGCCCAGCTCGCCGAGCACTCCGGCACACCGCTCGTGGCGACAAACGACGTCCTCTATCATGCCCCACAGCGCCGGCCGCTGCAGGACGTCCTCACCTGCATTCGCGAGGGCACGACGATTCGTGAGGCAGGACTGAAACTTAATCCGAATGCGGAGCGCCATCTGAAGGACCCATCCGAGATGGCGCGGCTGTTCTCCGGCTACGAGGCAGCGCTCGCCCGCACCAGCGAGATTGCCGCCGCCTGCCGCTTCTCGCTCGACGAGCTGGTCTACGAGTATCCTGACGAGCCGGTACCACCCGGCAAAACGCCCCAGTCACATCTCGAGGAGCTGACCTGGGAAGGGGCCCGCTGGCGCTTTCCGGATGGGATTCCGGAGAAGATCGCTGCTCTCCTCCGGCACGAGCTCAAGCTCATCGCCGAGCTCAAATACGCGCCCTACTTCCTCACCGTGCACGACATCGTCAACTTCGCCCACGCGCGCGGGATCCTGGCTCAAGGCCGCGGCTCGGCCGCAAACTCCGTCGTGTGCTATTGCCTCGGCATCACGGCGGTCAATCCCAACGAAATCGACATGCTGTTCGAGCGCTTCGTCTCACCGCAGCGCAAGGAGCCGCCCGACATCGACGTCGATTTCGAGCACGAGCGGCGCGAGGAGGTGATCCAATACATCTATGCCCGCTATGGCCGCGAACGGGCCGGACTGGCCGCCACGGTCATCTCCTACCGGGCGCGTTCGGCGGTGCGCGATGTAGGCAAGGCCATGGGCCTGTCGGAGGACACGGTGGCGGCGCTGGCCGGCATGGTGTGGGGCATATCGGGCCAAGTCGTGCCCGAGAAGCATGTGCGCGAGGCTGGCCTTGATCCCACCGACCCGCTGCTGAGGGCAGTGCTCCACCTTGCCGACGAACTGATCGGCTTCCCGCGCCACCTCTCACAACACGTCGGAGGTTTCGTGCTCACCCGTTCGCTGCTGTCGGAGGTCGTGCCGATCGGCAACGCCGCGATGGACGACCGCACCGTCATCGAATGGGACAAGGACGATCTCGCGGCCCTCAATCTGCTCAAGGTCGACGTGCTCGCCCTTGGCATGCTGAGCTGCATCCATCGTGCCTTCAACCTCATCGAGGGCCATTACGGTGAGCATCTGACGCTCGCCAATATCCCGCGCGAGGACAAGGCCGTTTACGATATGCTGTGCCGCGCGGATTCGCTCGGCGTGTTCCAGGTCGAGAGCCGGGCGCAGATGAACATGCTGCCGCGCCTCAAGCCGCGCACCTTCTATGATCTCGTCATCGAGGTCGCGATCGTGCGCCCCGGTCCGATCCAGGGCGACATGGTGCATCCCTACCTGCGCCGCCGTAATAACCTGGAGCCGGTGACCTATGCCTCGCCGGAGCTCGAGGATGTGCTCGGCAAGACGCTCGGTGTGCCGCTGTTCCAGGAGCAGGCGATGAGGATCGCCATCGTGGCAGCGGGCTTCTCAGCAGACGAAGCTGACGGCCTGCGCCGTGCCATGGCGACGTTCCGGCACACCGGCACTATCCATACCTTCCGTGAGAAGTTCATCGTCGGCATGACACGGAACGGCTACGACCGAGACTTTGCCGAGCGCTGCTTCAATCAGATCGAAGGCTTCGGCGAGTATGGCTTTCCGGAGAGCCACGCCGCCAGCTTCGCCCACCTGGTCTATGTCTCCTCCTGGATCAAATGCCATTACCCGGAGGTGTTCGCAGCGGCGCTCCTCAACTCGCAACCAATGGGGTTCTACGCTCCGGCCCAGATCGTCCGGGATGCCCGCGAGCATGATGTCGAGGTGCGGCCCGCTGACATCAATTTCTCCGAGTGGGACTGCACTCTCGAACCCGCGAGCGCGGGCACAGCGGGAAAAGGCGGCCGCTCCTTCGCTTTGCGACTGGGCCTGCGCCAAATCGACGGCATCATCGAGGACGATGCCCGGAAAATCGTTGCAGCCCGCGGGCACGGGGAGCCCTTCCGCGATGTGCACGACCTATGGGCCCGTGCCGGGGTGCGGGTGGCTACGATCGAGAAACTGGCCGCAGCCGATGCAGTCCGCTCGGTCGGGCTCGATCGGCGGCAGGCCTTGTGGGAGGTTCGCGCCTTGACCGCTGCCCGCCCGCTGCCGCTGTTCGCATGGGGAGAGGCGCGCGACTCCGGCGCTGAACCCGAGGTCGCGCTGCCCGAAATGCAGCTCCCCGAGCACGTCGTGAATGACTATCAAACCCTGCGGCTGTCGCTCAAAGCGCACCCGGTGAGCTTTCTGCGCCCGGCGCTCGCGGCCGAGCGTGCGATCCCATGCTCCGCCTTGCGCGACCTCAAGGATGGTCAATGGGTGACTGTGGCGGGCGTGGTTCTCGTCCGCCAGCGGCCGGGGTCGGGCCAAGGCGTTGTCTTCATGACCCTCGAGGACGAGACCGGCATCGCCAACATCGTGGTCTGGCCCAAATTGCTCGAGCGCTTCCGGAAAGTGATCATGGGTGCACGGCTCATCCTCGTTCGTGGTCGCGTCCAGCGCCACGAGGACATCATCCACGTCGTCTCCACTCACCTCGAGGACAGGAGCAGCTTGCTTCTGACGCTGTCAGAATGGCGGGATGACTTCAAACCGCCAGTGGCCAACGCGGACGAGGTCAAGCGGCCAGACCCGGGTTCGGCGAGAAACACAGGCCACGCCCGATTCACGAGACACCCGCGCGAAGAACGATCAATTCCGAAACGGCTCGAAACGATCCTGCCAAAATCTCGCGATTTCCATTAGAAAGGCAGCATGGACCCGAACACGTGCCAGAAGCCAGTCCGACGCTGGCGCAGTGACCTGAAGCGGTGGCTCAGCCTTGCGGCTGTCACCGCTTCACTGGCCATCACGACCCTGACCGGTCACCCCGGAACCGCCGATGCCCAGCGCGCGCTCATCGCGCCAGAAGCCGCGACAGGGCATGCGGACAAGTCCGTCGCGCACGCCCGCTCGTTCATGGTTTCAGCCGCAAACCCGCTGGCCGTTGAGGCAGGAAAACGCGTGCTGCAGGATGGCGGCAGCGCGGTCGACGCAGCTATCGCGGTGCAGCTCGTTCTCAATCTGGTTGAGCCTCAATCCTCCGGCATCGGCGGTGGCGCTTTTCTCCTCCATTGGGATGCCGCCTCGCGGAACCTCGTCACCTATGATGGCCGCGAGACCGCGCCAGCTGCTGCCCGCCCCGACCGTTTCCTCAGCGAGGGCCGGCCGCTACCTTTCGACAAGGCCGTGCACTCCGGGCTCAGCATCGGTGTGCCGGGGCTCGTTCGCATGATGGAGGCGGCACACCAACGGCATGGAAAGCTGCCCTGGGCACGCCTGTTCGAGCCTGCGATCGCCCTGGCGGAGAACGGTTTTCCAGTATCGCCGCGTCTCAACTTGCTGCTCACGTGGATGGGGCCCGACAATTTCGATCCAGCGGCGCGCCAGCTCTTCTTCGACGATCGCGGGAACGCCTGGCCTGCGGGACACAGCCTCAAAAATCTGGCCTTCGCTGATACCTTGCGCCGGATCGCCGACATAGGCTCGCGCGCCTTCTATACTGGCCCGGTTGCCGAGGCGATCGTCGCGGCAGCTGCGCGCGCACCGAATTTCCCAGGCGATCTGACCGCCATCGACCTCGCGGGCTATACGCCCGAGGAGCGGGCCCCGCTGTGCATCGACTATCGCCGGCATCAGATCTGCGGCATGGGACCGCCATCCTCAGGCGGCATCACGGTCGCGCAAACGCTGAAGCTGTTGGAGCCGTTCGATCTCGGCCGTGGACCAGATGCGTCGCTGAATCCCAAAGCCATGCATCTGATTGCCGAGGCTGAGAAGCTCGCCTTCGCGGACCGCGATCATTATCTTGCGGACCCAGCCTATGTAAACGTCCCCACGACGCTGCTCGACCCGGGCTATCTCGACACGCGGCGTAAGCTCATGAATCCTGAGAGCGCCATGCCGCAGCCGACGCCGGGGGCGCCGCCCGGCACCCAGCGCCAAGCGTTCGGGATCGACGATACCGTGGAGAGCGTCGGCACCAGTCACATCTCCGTTGTCGACAGCGCCGGTAACGCAGTGTCGATGACGACCACCATCGAGGCCGCGTTCGGCTCGCGCGTGCTCGCGGCGGGCTTTCTGTTGAACAACGAGCTCACGGATTTCTCCTTCCGTCCCCGCGATGCCCAAGGTCGCCCGATCGCCAATGCCGTTGAGCCGGGCAAGCGTCCGCGCAGCTCCATGGCGCCGACGATCGTTTTCGACGAAAGCGGGCAGCTCAAGGCTGTGCTCGGCTCACCGGGCGGCAGCCGGATCATTCTCTACGTGGTCAAGGCGCTGATTGCGCTGATCGACTGGGAGCTGGACGCCCAGGCAGCAACCGCGCTCGTGAACTTCGGCAGTCGCGGCAGGGCATTCGAGATCGAGTATGATCAGGCGACCAATTGGGAAGCCCTCGTGCGGCCCTGGCTCTCGACACCGTCGCTGTGGCACGCGATGCGCATGCGCCCCTATGGCCACGAGATCGCGCCCGACCTGCTGACATCGGGGTTGCACATCATCGTCGTCCGGAAGGACGGCCTGGAAGGCGGCGCCGATCCGCGGCGCGAGGGTGTCGCGCTCGGCGACTGACACGGGGAGCGACCGCAATGCTCTCGCCACACCGCGCCCGATGGTGATAAGCCCGGCCCGTCCGACATTCTGGCGAGTAGAAGCCTGTGACCAAGCTCGACATCACGGTAATCGGAGCCGGCGTTTTCGGCCTCTGGCAAGCCTTCGAACTGGCACGCCGCGGGCATCGGGTGACACTCCGGGAAGCCTCCGATGAATCCGCCATCGGCGCCGCCAGCCGCTTCGCCGGCGCAATGCTCGCACCCTACTGCGAGGCCGAGTCAGCTGAGCCCGTGATCCGCGAACTGGGACGTAATGCGCTGTCGCTGTGGCGCGACGCCTACCCTGGAGTCGTTCATCGCGGCACGCTCGTGGTTGCGGGCAGCCGGGACCGGAGCGAGCTCATCCGGTTCGCCCGTATGACCGAAGGGCACCGCCAGGTTGAAGCCGATGCCCTTGCAGACCTCGAGCCCGAGCTGGCGGGGCGCTTCACGCGCGGCCTGTTCTTCGAGGACGAGGGCCACCTGGCGCCGCGTTCCGCGCTTCTCTTCCTCGCATCCGAGCTGCGGCGGCTCGGTGCTGAGCTGAGGTTCGGCGAGGCCGTTCCGGATCCGGTGTGGATGGCGGCCTCCGCTGGGGAGGTCGTGATCGACTGCAGGGGGCTCGCCGCCAGGTCAGACCTGCCGCAGCTTCGTGGAGTCCGGGGCGAAATGGCCGTGCTCCGAGCGCCCGAGGTCACGCTCACGCGGCCCATCCGCTTGCTGCATCCGCGTCAGCCGCTGTACGTGGTGCCATGGGGCGACGGACTCTACATGGTCGGCGCGACCGTGGTCGAACGCGAGGATGGGGCCCCGGTCACAGTCCGCTCGGCGCTCGAGTTGCTCGGGCTCGCCTATGCGCTGCATCCGGGCTTCGCCGAAGCGACCATCGAGGAGCTCGGCGCCGGGGTACGGCCCGCATTCCCGGACAACATCCCGCGGGCCATCATCCGTGGCCGGCGCATTCTGGTCAACGGCGCCTTCCGGCACGGCTACCTGTTCGCGCCGGTAATGGCGACCGCCGTCGCCGATTACCTGGAGCGGGACATCCTCAACGACCGGATCATGAGCATCGAGTAGGCCGAAACGCCCGTTCGACCTGGGTTTAAG
>JAEZHL010000309.1 GCA_023416575.1 Pseudomonadota bacterium | reverse complement strand
GCGCTCGAGCGCCTCGATCTCGAGCTCGCCGGCCTGTCCGGAGAGAGCCCCGTATGAACCCGGTGTCCGCGACGCGGGCACCGCGCATGACGCATCAGCAGGAGGACGTGCTGTGCCGGAGGCAATCTATAACAGCTTGAGAGGCAAGACCGTGTTGGTGACGGGCGGTGCCTCGGGCATTGGCGAGGCCATTGTCAAAGCCTTCGTCGGTCAAGGCTCCCGCGTCGGCGTGCTCGACTACGATCGCGAGGCCTGCCAGCGGATATCGGCGTCGCTCGGCAGCGCCGTTCAGACCGTCCACGTCGACGTGCGGGACATCCCGGCGCTTCGGGAAGCGATCGAGACCGTGCGCGGGGCACTGGGGCCGATCACCATCCTCGTCAACAACGCCGCGCGCGACGACCGCCACACGCTGGACGAGGTGACGCCGGAATACTGGCGCGAGCGTCTGGCCAACAATCTCGACCACCAGTTCTTCGCAGCCCAGGCGGTGCATCACGACATGGCCGCTGCCGGCGGCGGCGCGATCATCAACCTCGGCTCGGTGAGCTATCTTGTGAGCGAGGACAGCTTCGTTGCCTATAAGACCGCGAAGTCGGCCGTGGTTGGACTGACGCGCGCCCTTGCGCGCGAGCTCGGCCCCAAGTCCATTCGCGTCAACTCGATCGTCCCCGGCTGGATCATGACGGAGCGGCAGGTGAAACTCTGGCTGACACCCGAGGGCGAAGCCGAGCTGATGCGGCGGCAATGCCTGAAGCGAAAGCTCGTGCCCGACGACATCGCCCGGGTCGCCCTGTTCCTCGCCTCGGATCAGGCGTCCGCGGTCACCGCCCAGAGCTGGGTCGTCGACGGCGGCTGGGTGTAGCCGTCGTCCAATCCGCCAACTCACATCCGACACCGGATCGCCCGGTCTGGGTCTCCTGCTCGCCCGCCCCCCAGGGCGAGCCAAAATGACTGCTGGTGAGAACGCCAAAAACCAGCTAGGCATCCAGCCTCGCGGGATCCTTGGCAGCGTGCGCCAGCAACTTCACCACTGGACCCACCAGCGCAGCCAGAACTCGAAAAGCATTCCTCCACATGACCTTCCCGTCAGTTCATCCGGCGCTCGGGCGCGCCCTCGTCGCGCGCGGCTATTCGGTCCCAACCGCCGTTCAGCTCGCGGTCCTTGAAGCCGATACGTCAGGCCGCGATCTGCTGGTCTCGGCCCAGACCGGCTCCGGAAAAACGGTGGCCTTCGGCCTCGCCATGGCCCCAACGCTCCTCGGCGAGGCGGAACGCCTGCCGGAAGCCGCCGAGCCGCTGGCCCTGATCATCGCTCCGACGCGCGAGCTGGCCATGCAGGTGCAGCGCGAGCTCGCCTGGCTCTATGGCGACACCGGCGCCCGTATCGTCACCTGCGTCGGCGGCATGGACGGGCGCGCTGAAGCCCGCCAGCTCGGCTACGGCGCCCACATTGTCGTCGGCACGCCCGGACGGCTGCGTGACCACCTCGAACGCCAGCGCCTCGATCTCAGCAAGCTCAAGGTCGCCGTGCTCGACGAGGCGGACGAGATGCTCGATCTCGGCTTCCGTGAGGATCTGGAGTTCATTCTCGACACGACGCCCCCAGACCGCCAGACGCTGTTGTTCTCCGCTACCATGCCGCGCGAGATCGAAACTCTGGCCCGCCGCTACCAGCGCGATTCCCATCGCATCGAGACGCTGCGCCGGAACGAGCAGCATGCGGACATCGAATATCACGCCATGCGCGTGGCGCCGCGGGACATCGAGAACGCGGTGGTCAACGTGCTCCGTCTGCACGAGATGCGCGCGACGCTGGTGTTCTGCGCCACCAGAGAATCTGTGAAGCGGCTGCACGCGCGGCTCGTGGAGCGAGGTTTCTCCGCCGTGGCCCTTTCTGGCGAGTTGACCCAGAACGAGCGCACCCACGCCCTGCAGGCCCTGCGCGACGGCCGGGCCCGCGTTCTCGTTGCCACAGACGTCGCGGCGCGCGGGCTCGATCTGCCCGATCTGGCCCTCGTCATCCACGCCGATCTTCCCAACGATCGCGAAACGCTCCTGCATCGCTCGGGCCGGACGGGTCGCGCGGGCAACAAGGGCCGGTGCGTGCTGATCGTCCCCTTCAATCGCCGCCGCAAGGCCGACGCGCTACTTGCCGCTGCAAAGCTCAAGGTGACCTGGAGCCCGGCACCGACGGTGGAGGAAATCCGCGCGCGCGATCAGGAACGCTTCCTCGCCGATCCCATCTTCACGGATGCCGCGACCGAGGAGGACGTGAAACTGGCGCGTGTCCTCCAGGACGCCCGCACGGCTGATGAAATCGCTTTAGCCCTGGTCCGCATCTACCGCGGCCGCCTCCCCGAGCCGGAAGAGCTGACCGAGGACACCGGCCCGCCGCGGCGCGAGGACCGTGCGCCGCGGGAGTGGAGCAAGCATCAATCCGATCGGCCGCGTGCGCGCGAAGACCAAGGTAGCGAGTTTGCCCCGCGCGACCGCCGTCCCCCGCGACCGCCGCGTGATCACGGCCGCGCGATGGTGTGGTTCCGGATCAATATCGGCCGCGAGCGAAACGCCGATCCACGCTGGCTGCTGCCTCTCATCTGCCGCGCGGGCGACGTCACCAAAGCCGAGATCGGCGCCATCAAAATTTTCGATCGCGACACGCGCTTTGAGATCGCCGCCGAGGTCGCCGACAACTACGAGGCTGCCGCCCGCTCCATGAAGTCCAAGGAGGGGCAGATCTCGCGTGTGGGTGACTCGCAGCCGGGCAGCGTTCCATTCGTGGCAGATGAGACCCACAAGCCACAGGAACGGCCAGAGCGGATATTCAAAGCCGCCGCATCGCCCGATCCGGACGCACAGTCCGGCCCCAAGAAGCCGTGGGTGAAGCGAGATCAACCGAGCGGCGGCAAACCTCACCGCAAGAATGGCAGACCGGAGGGGCAGGCCTCGCATTTCGGTGCCTCTCGGCCGGGCAACGCTCCGTTCGTGGC
>JAEZHL010000234.1 GCA_023416575.1 Pseudomonadota bacterium | reverse complement strand
AGATGTGTATAAGTGACAGGCCTTCGGCAATGCTGCGCCTCACGCTGCCACTTTAGCCCACCTTGCGGAGGTACTGCTGAGCATCCGGAAGCTTGCGCAGCAGTACGTCAATCCCGAAATGGAAATTCCCTGGAGGCTTCCCGCTTCGGCCCGCGCCGGCGCGAACGGCGCGGCGTCAGGGCTGCGGGCTTATTGCGACGACGAGGACGCTCGCGTAGTGGCCGGCCTGCAGGGTGTTGCCGCGGACGAGGGAGATGCTCAGGTTCGCGGTGCTCGATCCCAGTGCGCCGGCCGTGGCGACGGCGGAGGTGGCGCTGTCGGGGCCGGCGGCCTCGGAGGTGGTCAGGCTGACGGACGTAGTGTCGAGCGAGAGCACTGCCGTGTAATTGATGAAGTCGTCGAATCTCGCCACGGGTGCTGGGGCAGGGGACTGCCTCGCCGGCCTGATGCAGACCGTCGGTGCCTTCAGGGATGTCGAGCTCATATCGGATGGCCCCATGCGACGTCGCTACAGCAAGAAAATCATTACATTCGGTATACTGAATGTCTCAGATAAGATGAAAAATTAAGATTTGCTCGCACCGTGGTGTGAGTACTATCCAAAATGGTGACGTACTGATTCGCCTCATTCCACGTTTTTAGCTCTTGACGACTGCCTGGGAAGGCGAGCGCACGTGCCACGTCTTACGCGAGATCAATCGGCTCTCTCTCTGTTTGCGCGCGCGCGCCAGCCAAAGCTCGGGATCGCCCGGACAACCGCGACTGCCGTTACGCTGCCTTTCATCGCGGCTCTTTTCCTTTCGACGGCCCTCACGCCCCCCGCGTTGGCCGGCGGCGGATCTGGCGGGAGCGATGGTGTCGGTGGCGCCGATTCAGCTAACGGAGCGGGCTCTGCCGGGATCACCGACCCAAACGGTTACGGAGGCGGAAGCGGCGGTGGCGCCGGTACGTCGGGCGGGGCCGGTTCAGCAGGCCGATATGGTGGAGCCGGCGGTACTGGTGCCGCTGATGCCAGCGTTGATGGCGGTGATGGCGCCGACACCGGAGAGTCTACCGGCGGCGGCGGTGGTGGCGGTGGTGGCGCGCACGGCTATGTCGGATCGACGGCGCCAAGTGCGGCGTCGACAGGGTCCAACGGTGGAAACGGCGGTACCGGCAGCTCCTATCCTTATTCGTACGGCGGCGGCGGTGGTGCTGGCGGATGGGGAGCCGTCATCACCGGCTCGTCGGCACTCGGCACGCTCAGCGCCAATGTGCAGGGCGGAAACGGTGGCGATGGCGGCGGTGGTGGCTGGCGCGGAGGCGACGGCGGAACCGGCGGCACGGGTCTCTATTTCGACGGCAGCGCAGCAAAAACGATCACGATCGATGCCGCGGTGGCAGGCGGCACCGGGGGAGTGGGAGGCGTAGGCCAAATACACGCGTCTTACAACGGCGCGCACGGCGCTGGCGGCGTTGGCGTCATTGGTGAAAACCTCGAAATAACCGTCACGTCATCGGCTACGATATCCGGCGGCCTCAATGGCGACGGCACCGTCCGTGCCAACGCCATCACCTTCACCGGCGGCAACAACACGCTGCAACTCGATGGGGGCGCAACGATCATCGGCAACGTCGATGCCTCTGAAACGGGCCCGGATAGCATCAACGTCCTCAGGTTGAATCGGTCCAGCGATAGCGCTTTCGACCTCTCGTCGATGGGCGCCGCTGGTCAGTTCCGTGGCTTCAACACTTTCGAAAAGACGGGAACCGGGGCGACGACCGTTACGGGCTCCTCGAGCCAGGTCACCACTTGGAACGTACTCCAGGGAACGCTTGCCGTCGGCACGGGCGAAGCTGAAGAAGAAGGCGATCTCAATGCCGATGTCGCGATCAGCAGCGGAGCGGGCCTGCGCATCAATAACACGCTAACCGCGACCTATTCCGGCGCCGTCTCGGGGGCAGGCCAGGTGGTCAGTGCCCACGAAGGTCTGATCGTCACGGGTGACTGGACGCACACGGGTGGCACCGAGATCGAAGCAGGCAGCCTGCAGATCGGCGACGGCGGGACAACCGGAAGCATCGCTGGCGACATCGAGAACAACGCGGCGCTCTCCTTCAACCGCTCCGACATCGTGACCTACGTTGGCGTGATATCGGGTACCGGTGCCGTGACGCAGGATGGCTCCGGAACGCTGATCCTGACCGGCATAAACTCCTACACCGGCGCAACAACCGTCAGGGACGGTACGCTCGTCGTCGGTGTCAGCGGGGCCGGCTCGATGACCAGCCATGTCACGGTCGGCGGCGAGGGCGCGCTCAAGGGCACGGGCAACGTTGGCGGTGTCACCGTCGAGTCGGGTGGGGTGCACGCTCCCGGCAACTCGATCGGCACGCAGACCGTGAACGGGGCATACGTTCTCGGTGCAGGATCGATCCTCGAGATCGAGGCCAATGCGGAGGGGGAGAGCGATCGCGTCATCGTCAACGGCCCGGTCGACGTCACTGGTGCGACGCTCCGCGTGCTCGCGGAAAGCGGCAACTACGCTGGAACAACCGAATACCTGATCATCGACAATGACGGCGCCGACGCCGTGGTCGGTGAGTTCGCGACCGTCACGTCCAACCTCGCGTTCCTCGACCCGAGCGTCTCCTACACCGGCGGTACTGGCAACGACGTCATGCTGACGCTGACGCGGAACCAAGTCGACTTCATCGATATCGCCGTGACACGCAATCAGCGCGGCGTCGCTGCTGCGATCACCGAGATGGACTACAGCGCCCCGTTGTTCGATGCCATTCTCGGCCTGAGCACGAACGGAGCGCAGCAGGCCTACAACGCCCTATCAGGCGAAGTGCACGCCACCATCGGATCCCAGCTCGCTCTGGACAGCCGATTCACGCGCAACGTCATCTTCTCGCGTCTGCAGCAGGCGTCCTACTCCGGTCGGGGTGCATCCGGCAGCGGGAACGGCGCGCTCGGCAACACTGGCACGACATCCCTGGCCGGCCAGTTCGATACCTCGATGATGGGCCTCGGCATGGGCAGCGGCAAGGAAAGAGGCTCGCCTCGCGATGTGCAGGCTGCCGCCTCGCCGCTGGTGTTCTGGACCCAGGCCCTTGGCTCCTGGGGCAACAGCGATGGTGATGGAAACGCTGCATCCGTGACCCGTAGCATCGGCGGCTTCCTGTCGGGCGTGGATGCGGCGATGAGCTCGGGCTGGCGGGCAGGTCTCGCGCTCGGTTACTCGCACTCGGACGTCGATGTGTCCGACCGCGTCTCGTCGGCCAGGATCGGCAGCACGCATCTTGCGGCTTATGCGGGCGGCCCGGTTGACGCCTTTGCGCTCCGCACAGGCGCATCGTGGAGCTGGAACGACATCGAGAGCGAGCGCACGGTGGTCTTCTCCGGGTTCGTCGATCGCGCCGAAGCCAACTACGACGGCGGCACGGGCCAGCTCTTCGGCGAGGTCGCGCTGCCGCTCACCGCAGGCAACCGTGCCTACGAAGTGTTTGCAGGTCTCGCCTACGTCCACGTCGAGACGGAGCGCTTCACGGAAGAAGGCGGCGCAGCAGCACTCGATGGCTTCGGCGGGCATCAGAACACCGGTTTTGCGACGATCGGCGTCCGTTTCGCCTGGGCAACGACGATAGCCGGCATGCGCGTGATGCCGCGAGCATCCGTCGCCTGGCAGCATGCGTTTGGCGATATCGACCCAACCCGGAGGTTGGCCTTTGCAGATGCTCCCGGCATGTCGATCTCCGGCACGCCGATCGCGGAAAACAGCGCACTCATCGAAGTCGATCTCGACCTCGTGCTCTCACCTGATGCGATCCTCGCCATCTCCTACGACGGCGAAGTCGCGCGCGATGCTGAGGACCACGGCGTCAGCGGCCGCATGACTTGGCGGTTCTAAA
>JAEZHL010000102.1 GCA_023416575.1 Pseudomonadota bacterium | reverse complement strand
TGGGTGCTGTGGAGCCACGGCGGCAAGATGGTCGATGAGTCCGGCAAGGTCGTCATCAACAGCCCCGAGACGATCGCTGCCCTGCGCTATGCCAACGAGCTGTACAAGACGTTCATTCCGGGCACGGAGAGCTGGCTCGACGTCAACAACAACCGCGCCTTCCTGGCCGGCGAAGTGTCGGTGACCGCCAACGGCGTGTCGCTCTACTACGCCGCCAAGAACGATCCCAAGCTCGCTGACATAGCCAAGGACATCCGCACGACGAACTTCCCCGTCGGGCCGGTCGGCCAGAAGGTCGAGCTGCACCAGACGACCTCGGCGGTGATCTTCAAGTATTCGAAGTTCCCGAAGGCGGCGCTCGCTTACCTGCAGTTCATGTACGACAAGCCGCAGTTCGACGCCTGGATGCAAGGCGCGAGTGCCTACTGCTGCCAGCCGCTGAAGGCGTTCGCCTCGCATCCGGTGTGGAAGGAAGATCCCATCCACGCGCCGTACGCGCTCGCCTCCGAGACGCTGCGGCCCAACGGCTATGCCGGTCCGCTCGGCTATGCCTCCGCGGCGGTGATGGCCGACTACATCGTCGTCGACATGGTGGCCGAGGCGGCGACCGGTCAGCGTACGCCCGAAGAAGCGGCCAAGCGCGCCGAGCAGCGCGCCAACCGCTACTACAAGGTGTAATGGCGCTGGCACTGAAAAGTGCGGCCGCCTGAGTGAGGCTCGGCGGTTCATGCCAGGAAGCGGTCTCCCGGATCGTGAGGTCCGGGAGACGTAGGCGCTGACAATTCGCAGAGGTTTGCATGAGCATCGCCGCAACGAAACGCGAGCCGGAGCGGACGTGGCCGCGTTTCGATCTCTCCCAAGGGCGCAATCTGCTCGGGTTTCTCTTCCTGCTTCCGGCGGCGGTGTTCCTGCTGGTCTTTCTCACCTATCCGCTCGGCCTCGGGGTTTGGCTCGCGTTCACGGATACGCGCATCGGCCGCGCGGGTGAGTTCATCGGCCTCGAGAACTACTATTCGCTGTGGGACGATCCAGTCTTCTGGCTCTCCATCTTCAACACGATCCTCTACACGGTCGTGGCCTCGGTGCTGAAATTCGCGCTCGGTCTGTGGCTGGCGCTCATTCTCAACGAGCATTTGCCGTTCAAGGCCTTCTTCCGCGCCATCGTTCTGTTGCCCTGGGTCGTGCCGACCGTCCTGTCGGCGATCGCCTTCTGGTGGATCTACGACGCGCAGTTCTCGATCCTCTCGTGGGCACTCATCCAGATGGGCTTGATCGATGCGCCGATCAATTTCCTCGGCGATTCCACCAATGCCCGGGCCTCGGTGATCGCCGCCAACGTCTGGCGCGGCATCCCGTTCGTCGCGATTTCGCTGCTGGCAGGCTTGCAGACGATTCCTCAATCGCTGCACGAGGCGGCGACGCTCAATGGTGCCACGCCCTGGCAGCGGTTCCGCTACATCACGTTGCCGATGCTGACGCCGATCATCGCCGTCGTAATGACTTTCTCCGTGCTGTTCACCTTCACGGACTTCCAGCTCATCTATGTGCTGACGCGCGGCGGGCCGTTGAACGCGACCCACCTGATGGCAACCCTGAGCTTCCAGCGGGCGATCCCGGGCGGACTGCTCGGCGAGGGCGCGGCGATCGCGGTGGCGATGATCCCGTTCCTGCTCGCGGCCATCCTGTTCAGCTACTTCGGCCTGCAGCGCCGGCGGTGGCAGCAGGGCGGGTCGGATTGATCATTGCGAGAGGATGACAGACCCATGACCCTAGCCACCTCCCGCAAGGACACACTTGCTGCGACCGAAGCCGGTGACGAAGGCGGGATGAGCTATCTCGACCGCCTGCCCCGGCGCATCGTGACGGTTTACCTGCCGCTGCTCGTCTTCATGTTCGTGCTGCTGTTCCCGTTCTACTGGATGGCGGTGACGGCGGTGAAGCCGAACCACCAGCTGACTGATTATGCCAACTACAGTCCGTTCTGGGTGGTCGAGCCGACGCTCGATCACATCAAGTACCTGCTGTTCGAGACGTCGTATCCGGGCTGGCTGTGGAACACGATCATCATTTCGGTCGCGTCGACGTTCGTTTCGCTGGCCGCATCCGTTTTCGCGGCCTACTCGATCGAGCGGCTGCGTTTCACCGGAGCAAAGTACGTCGGCCTGGCGATCTTCCTCGCCTACCTCGTGCCGCCGTCGATCCTGTTCATTCCGCTGGCGCTGATGGTGTTCGGTTTCGGCATCTACGACACCAAGCTCGCCCTGATCTTCACCTATCCGACCTTCCTCGTGCCGTTCTGCACCTGGCTTCTGATGGGATATTTCAGGTCCATTCCTTATGAGCTCGAGGAGTGCGCGCTGATCGATGGTGCATCACGCTGGCAGATCCTGACCAAGGTGCTGCTGCCGCTCTCGGTGCCGGGGCTCATCTCGGCGGGCATCTTCGCGTTCACCCTGTCGTGGAACGAGTTCATCTACGCCCTGACATTCATCCAGTCGTCCGAGAACAAGACGGTTCCTGTCGGCGTTCTGACGGAGCTGGCGCGCAGCGACGTCTACGAATGGGGGTCGCTGATGGCGGGCGCGCTCATCGGTTCGCTTCCGGTGGTGATCCTCTATTCCTTCTTCGTCGAGCACTACGTCTCGTCGATGACCGGCGCGGTGAAGGAGTAGGCTGACGCGGTCCCGGATCGCGGGGCGGCAAGAGGCTCGCTGCGGAAAGCAAATCGGCCCGGCGTGATGCCGGGCCGTTTCGTTTGGCTCAGAGCTTCTGTTTTCGTAGGTGTTCCGGAACCTCGCGATCGCGCTTCCTCAATTCGAGAACGCTTGAATTCCCGTGATCGCGCGACCCAGGATCAGGGCGTGGATGTCGTGCGTGCCTTCGTAGGTGTTGACGACCTCGAGGTTCACGAGATGGCGGGCAATGCAGAACTCGTCCGAGATGCCGTTGCCGCCGAGCATGTCGCGGGCCATGCGCGCGATGTCGAGCGCCTTGCCGCACGAGTTGCGCTTCAGGATCGACGTCACCTCGACGGGAGCGATGCCCTCGTCCTTCATACGGCCGAGGCGGAGACAGCCCTGCAGGCCGAGGCTGATCTCGCTCACCATGTCCGCGAGCTTCTTCTGGATGAGCTGGTTTGCTGCGAGCGGCCGTCCGAACTGCTTGCGATCGAGGACATACTGGCGTGCCGTCGCCAGGCATGCTTCCGCCGCGCCGAGCGCGCCCCACGCAATGCCGTAGCGGGCGGAGTTGAGGCAGGTGAATGGTCCCTTGAGGCCCGAAACGTTCGGCAGCAGGTTCTCTTCCGGCACGAACACGCCATCGAGAACGATCTCGCCGGTGATCGATGCCCGGAGCCCGACCTTGCCATGGATTGCCGGTGCGCTGAGGCCCTGCCAGCCCTTTTCCAGGATGAAGCCGCGGATGGCCCCATCCTCCGTCTTGGCCCACACGACGAACACGTCGGCGATCGGTGAATTGGTAATCCAGGTCTTGGAGCCGGTGAGCTGATAGCCGCCTTCGACCTTGCGCGCGCGGGTCGCCATCGAACCGGGATCCGAGCCATGGTTCGGCTCCGTCAGGCCGAAGCAGCCGATCCATTCCCCGGTCGCAAGTTTTGGCAGGTACTTCCGCCGCTGGGCCTCGGAACCGAACTCGTAGATCGGCAGCATGACCAGCGAGGACTGCACGCTCATCATGGATCGGTAGCCGGAGTCGACGCGCTCGACCTCGCGGGCGATGAGGCCGTAGCAGACGTAGTTCAGGCCGGCGCCGCCGTAGGTCTCGGGGATGGTGGCGCCGAGCAGGCCGAGTTCTCCCATTTCCCGGAAGATCGCTGGGTCGGTTTTCTCGTGGCGGAAGGCTTCCTGGACGCGCGGCAGCAGCTTCTCCTGGGCGTAGGTGCGCGCCGCATCGCGGACCATCCGCTCATCCTCGGCAAGCTGCGCGTCGAGCAGCAACGGATCTTCCCACTGGAAGGCCGGCTTGGCCGATACGGTCTTCTTCTCGCCAGTCATGTCTTGCATCCCATTCAACTTTCGAGGGTTCCGCGCGCATCCCCCGAGCGGGAAGGGGACGCAAAATCTCGACTAAGCATAAAACATCTGTTGCCCGCTGCGCAGCCACATACCGCCGCAATCGCGAACTTGACCCAGTCAGGATACTGTTCAAGGGTGGGTCAGTCGGCCGCCGGGCCGCCCAGGTCGGGCAATTGTGTATCGAGCGACAGCACGAGGCACCAATGCGGCTCGAAGTTGGCGCCCATGGGCCAGACGTTGGCCTTGTAGTCCGCGAGCAGCGCCGCCTCGTAGCGCTTGAACCACGATTTCTCGCACAGCACGAACTTGCTGGCCGCCGAGATGCTTTCCCGGTCGAGAACCGCGAGGACCGTCATCTCAGGGTGCTGTGCCAGATAGTCGTGCACCGCCATGACCAGCATGGGATAGCTGGGATGCAGCATGTCATCGAGGACGATGAGCCCGCCCGGGCACAGTACCGCTGTGGCAAGCTCGAGATCGCGCGTCAGGGCGGCGCGGGTGTGATCGCCGTCGATGTGGAAAAGGCGTACCCGGCCACCATCGAGACGGGCCGAGAGTTGCTCCGGCGCGATGGTGCGGCTGTCGGCCTTCCAGGTGATGGAACGCTCTGATCCAATGCCGTGCTGGCGGCAGTTCTCCTCGAACCTGTCGAGCACGGCCGGCGTCGGCCAATCGAAACTGTCGATCCCGAGTGCGCGCTCATCAGGCTGAAGAGCCTTGGCAAGCGCGATGAAAAACCGGCCCTCGAAGGTTCCGATTTCGGCGACGTGGCCGCGGACGCCCATGTCCGTCTGGATGCGCATCAGCCCGCAGGAAATGGCGGCAGCGAACAGGGACGACATGCCGGGGACGGATCGATAGCTCCGCGCCAGATACCCGTCAACTTCGCCAATTCCGGAGCGGACCTCGACGGGATCTGGCATGTCTCATCGCCCTGCATGTGCTTCGGGACGCGCCGCACCGGCACCGCCGGCGGGTTCAGCCGAACATTCCTGAAAATCCCGGCGGCCGTATGGTCGTCACTGCTGCGGCGATGATTTCGTTCCAGGCCGCGGCGGCAGTGCCTTGAGGTATGCGGCCATCGCCGCCCGGTCCTCGGCGGAGAGCTTGCTCGTGTTGGCGATCACATCAGCCATGGTGGACCCGACGGAATCGTACTCGGGCGTGAAGCCGGATTCCAGGAGATAGGCGATGTCGCCTGCCGACCAGGAGGCGAGCCCGTCCGCGTGCGGCGTGAGGTTCGGAACCCAGCCCTTGCCTTCGGGGTCAGGGCCGCCGGCGAAACGCTTGTCGCTTGGGATGCCGCCGAAGCTGTCGCGCGGGCTGTGGCATTCGGCACAATGGCCCGGGCCTTCGACGAGATAGGCGCCGCGATTGAGTTGGGCGTCGCGGGCCGGGTCCGGGACGTAGGGTTTGCCGTCGAGATAGAGCAGCTTCCACAGGGCGAGGGCCGGCCGGAAGTTGAACGGCATCGACAACTCGTGCGGTTGCGATGGCGTGCTGTCGGCCGGCAACGTCTTCATGAACGCATAGAGATCGCGGACATCGTCGACCTTCATGCGCTGATAGGAGGTGTAGGGGAACGACGGATAGAGGTGCTCGCCTTGGCGGCCGATGCCCCGCATCATCGCATTGATGAACTCGGCCTCGCTCCAGGCGCCGATGCCGTTCTGCGGATCGGACGAGATGTTGGGCACGTGGAACGTCCCGAAGGCGGTCTTCAACGCATGGCCGCCACCCAGCCGGGTCCGGTCATCCTGCCCCGGCGTGGCATGGCAGGAGGCGCAGCCGCCGATGTTGAACATGGTCTCGCCGTTGGCGAGGTCGGCGGTGCGCGCTGGCAAGTCGACCCTGGACGAGGCGGCAGGGATGGCAAGCGCGTAGACGGCCGCGGCGCCGGCGACGGCCAGCAGCGCAGTTCCTTTCAGCAGGGTGCCTAGTCTGAGGCGGCAATTGCGAATGACGATCTCCTGTCACCGAGAAGGAGCGCCGCCGGACACCGAACCGGCGGCAGCAGCACGACCCTGACGGGCTCGCGCAGAATTCTCTGTTTTGCAATGACTGGGTTGAGTGGAGCCGCTTATTGCGGCTTCCGGTATTCCCTGTGGCAGCCGCCGCAGTTGCTCATCACCTTGGGCCACTCGGCCTTGAAGCTTGCCTCGTCCTTGATGGACGCAGCCGCCGCCTTGGCATCGGCCGCCATCTTGTCAAACCGGGCGATGAACTCGTCCTTCTTCGTCCAGACGGACGGCAGGGCGTGGGTTGCGCCGGAGTTGGAGTTGTCCGGCCAGAGGCTCTTCAGCTTGGTGGCCTGCTCTTCGTAGACGGCGAGAGAGCCATGGATCTTCTGCAGATCGAACTTCGCCTCACCCTTCATCACAGCGCCGGGCTCTTTGGCTGCGGCGGCAATGGCCTTCATCGCCGCCTGGCGCTGGTCGATCGCTGCATTCTGGGCATAGACGGCGGTTGCGCTGATCGCAATTGCAGCAACAACCGAAAGTGCACGGATCATCAAGCTCTCCCTCGAAGCGAAACTGGATGGGCAGGTCAGTGGAGAATGTAGTGCCCCGGCCGCGGAAGCTGGCACTTCCGAAGATTTTCGTCAATTGTGGGCAATTCACACGCGCTCACACCTCCGTGAGGAGGAGAGCGGGGGGCATAGACGTTGGATCGGGCCCGAACGGCCGAGTTTGAACCTAGCTGCGAGAACGTATGCTCTCGGCGGGAGAAACCCCAGTGCCGTTCAGGCGGTCACCTTGTTGGAAACCGTAAACCACCAGTCGCGGAACGAACTCACCGGCTTCGGCGCTTCGAGCTGCGGCCGCGGCAGGGCACGCTGGACGGGAACAGGGTATGCGGGGCGCCAGCTGTTAGCCTCGCCTTTGCGGGGCGCGGGCTCCAGTAGCTCCTCCGAGTTCGCCATGGCGTAACCCGCGGCGTTTGCAGCTTTCGTCAGCCTATCTATGCCCATCGGAACACGCCCCTGCGTGACGCTTGACCGAACTGACAACCCAGTTCGAACATCATGGTTCCATCGCGTTTATGATGCGGCACAATTATCGCACGTCAAGTTGAATTTCTCGTAACCCGATCGCCGACGGACTTTTTGCGGCGCAACCTCAAGATGGTGCACTGCGTTGACAATTCCGTGACTTACGCCGCGGCCCGCGACGAGGGGATTATCGGGAGTTGAAGTTGCGTGTGCCTGACCGGCTAAGGCAGCCTGTGGAAAGGTATTCGGTTACGGCACATCGAATCACCCCTTGCGCTGGCGAGGATGCGGCGCGAACATGGTGGTCCTGCCGCGCTCCTCTCGAGGCGCGGGGCGCGCGGTGCGCGTCCTGACGCCTGCAAGAGGAGGACACCATGGGGCAACCCGCCGGCCCGCAAGGCCGCTCCGCCCGCTGCATCGCACTGGTCGGACCCTATCTCAGCGGCAAGACAACACTGCTCGAAGCCATTCTCGCCCGTAGCGGCGCCGTAACCCGACAGGGGAGCGTCGCGGAGGGCTCGACGATCGGAGACGCGAGCCCTGAGGCGCGCGCCCACGGCATGAGCACCGAGCTCAACGTCGCCGATGTCGAGTTCCTGGGCGATCAGTTCACCTTCATCGACTGTCCCGGATCGGTCGAGTTCCAACATGAAAGCGCCGCTGCCCTCATGGCGTGCGATGCGGCCGTGGTCGTCTGCGAACCCGATGCCAAGCGCGTGCCGGCGCTGCAGCTCATCCTCAAGCAGCTCGATGATCGCGGCATCCCGCATTTTCTGTTCCTGAACAAGATCGACACGTTCGATACCGGTGTCCGCGAGATCCTGCCACTGCTGCAGCCCGCCAGCGCCAAGCCGCTCGTGCTGCGCCAGATCCCGATCTGGGAGAACGGCGCCGCGACCGGCTTCGTCGATCTCGCGCTCGAGCGTGCCTTCATCTATCGCGAGCATGCGGCGTCCGAAGTCGTGGACATCCCGCACGGCCTGATGGAGCGCGAGCAGGAAGCGCGCTTCCATATGCTCGAGCAGCTTGCTGACTACGACGACGAGCTGATGGAGCAGCTCCTGTCCGATATGCAGCCGCCCCGTGACAGGGTGTTCGACGACCTGTCCAAGGAGTTGCGCGAGGGGCTGATCTGCCCGGTGCTGCTGGGCTCGGCTGAGCGTGGAAACGGTATCATCCGGTTGCTGAAGGCCCTCCGTCACGAGGCACCGTTCGTCGGCGACACGGCGAAACGGATCGGTCTCGCGGGTGAGAAATCCGCAGCTTACGTCGTCAAGACCTTCTTCACCGGACACGGCGGCAAGCTGTCGGTCGCGCGCGTGCTCGCCGGGGAGATCGGGGACGGTGCAACCGTTACCGGCCCGAACGGCGAGGACCGGATCGCAGGCATCTTCTCCATGGTCGGCCAGGAGACCAGGAAACGGCCGTCGGCCAAAGCGGGGGATACCGTGGCGCTGGGCCGGCTCGACCACATCAGGACCGGCGACACCATCAGCATCGAGAAAAGCGCGATTCCTCAGCTCGAGCGCCCCTCCGTACAGCAGCCGGTCTATGGCATCGCGCTGGCGCTCAAGGACCGCAAGGACGAGGTCAAGCTATCGGCCGCGCTTGCCAAGCTGATCGAGGAGGATGGCTCGCTGGCCATCGAGCATAGCCAGGATACCCACCAGCTGGTGCTGCTCGGTCAGGGCGAAATGCATCTCAGGGTGACGCTCGAACGGCTCGCGCGCAAATACGGCGTAACGGTCGAGGCCAAGCGGCGCCTCGTGCCCTACAAGGAGACGATCCGCAAAGCCACGACGGTGCGCGGCCGGCACAAGAAGCAGTCCGGCGGCCATGGCCAGTTCGGTGACGTGGTGCTCGACATCAAGCCGCTGCCCCGCGGGTCGGGCTTCCGGTTCGATGAGACGATCACGGGTGGCGTGGTGCCGCGCCAGTTCATTCCGTCCGTCGAGATCGGCGTCGAGGACTTCCTCAAGCACGGACCGCTCGGGTTCCCAGTGGTCGATGTGGCGGTGACCCTCACCGACGGCAGCTATCACACGGTGGACAGCTCCGACATGGCTTTCCGGCAGGCCGGGCGCATCGCGATGTCGGAGGGGATGCCGCAATGCAACCCCGTGCTGCTCGAGCCCATCATGGCGGTCCAGATCGCGGTTCCCTCCGATGCCACGGCCAAGATCAACGGCATCATCTCGCAGCGGCGCGGGCAGATCCTCGGGTTCGA
>JAEZHL010000096.1 GCA_023416575.1 Pseudomonadota bacterium | reverse complement strand
CCACGATGAAGACCTTGTAGCGGGCGAGGATGGGCCGGTAGCGGGCGTTCTCGATGATCTCCCGCACGTTCTCGACGCCGGTATTGGAGGCGGCGTCCATCTCGATCACGTCGGGATGGCGGCTTTGGATGATCTCGAGGCAGTGGTCGCCGTAGCCGTCCATATCCATGGTCGGCCGGTTCGGCAGCCCCGGCTTGGAGTAATTGAGCGCGCGCGCCAGGATGCGGGCCGTGGTCGTCTTGCCGACGCCACGCACGCCCGTCAGCATGTAGCCCTGCGCGATCCGATCGGTGGCGAACGCATTCCTGAGCGTCGTCACCATCGCGTCCTGGCCGATCAGCTGCGCGAAGCTTTCCGGCCGGTACTTGCGCGCGAGGACGACATAGCCCTTGCCTTGGCCAGGGCCAGCCTCGAGGCCGGGAAGCGATGCGGTCGCATCCGGCTTCCGGTCGGGGCCTGTGCTGTTCGGGTTTTCTGTCATCTGCCTGACGGAGCGCCGGTTTACGTTCCGCCCATCAGGGATCGCGGGCGCAATATAACGAGAGACTGGCGAACGACCCGTGTCCTGTTCGCTAGGGCTGCTTCCTTCCGGACCTGACCCGGTTTGCGAGGGACACGTCCGCCGCCAGCCTCCCGCGCGGAATATGACGACTTGTTGCCGAACTTACAACCCTAGGGCTCGCCTTGTCCGCGGAATGACGTCATGAAGCTGCGGATAGAGTTGGGGGCGCTGGCGCCGGAGCCAAATTTTGGCCCTGCGGGGCTGCAATGCCCGCGACCCGATTGCGCAGACTCGGGCGGCTGTGCTCTTGTTTGGGTGCGCTGGGAGGAAATGCAGGATGTTCAAACCGACACTCGGAGCCTCGACGCTACTGGATCGCCAGAGCCACAAGCGGGCGGACCAGGTATATATCGACGGGTTGCTCGCGGCTCCGGGCGCCCGTTTTCTCGTGCTGGCGGACCAGAAGCCGGTCATCCGCTCGAACGCGGAGCGGACCGAGGGCAACATCCGCTGGTTCACGCGCGAGGAGCTGCAGCGGGTTGGGCTGCCCATCGCCGATTCGCTGTTCCTGGGCGTCGATCCGGAGACGGGAGCCGGCCGATTCGCGGTCGCCGTCACAGAGCACCGGGCCCGCAATGCGCCGGGCGGGCTCGAAATGATGCGGCCGATCGTCGACCTGCGCTCGCTCGCCATGCAGGGTGTGCTGCCGCCGGAGGAGCTGTCGCTGCTCGGGCTCGCCAAGGCGCTCGCTGCTTGGCACGAGAATACGCGCTGCTGTGGCCATTGCGGCGGCACGACGCTGGTCAAGGACGGTGGCTGGAAGCGAAAATGCTGGGCTTGCGGGCAGGAGCACTTCCCGCGCACGGATCCGGTCGTGATCATGCTCATCGTCGATCCGCCGAACGACCGCTGCATGCTGGGCCACGAGGCGCGCTTTGCCGAGAACATGTGGTCGACCATTGCCGGCTTCATCGAGCCCGGCGAGGACATCGAGCATGCGGTGCGGCGCGAGACGCAAGAGGAGACGAGCGTCGAAGTCGGGGAGGTGCGCTTCCACTCGACGCAGCCGTGGCCGTTCCCGCATTCGCTGATGATCGGCTGTATCGGCATCGCCAAGACGACCGACATCAAGATCGACCCGAACGAGCTCGTCGACGCCCGCTGGTTCACGCGCACAGAAGTCAAGCAGATGCTGGAAGGCAAGCACCCGGACGGCTTGTGGGTGCCGGGCCAGCAGGCCATCGCCCGCGCACTGATCACGGCGTTCGTCGAGGGGCACTACTGATCGAGGAGCAGCGCATCTAGCTGAGCGGTGGCCCGCTCAGTGGCGGGCTTCTTCCCGCTCATCGGCCTACTAGCCCAATCGTCGCTCTGGTGATTTTCCAACCACGCCCTATGTTCTCGCGGTCGAGGTTTTTGGAAGACAGCACGTGACGCTCCGGCGAAGAGATCGGCAGACGAGCCTGACGCCGTGGTCGGTTGTCCTGACCGTCCTCCTGGCGTTCGCAGGGGCCGTGCTGGAGATCGGGGCGACGACTGGCTCGCCGGCCGAGGTGGCGGCCGTCGAGCGCGGGATCGTGGCCAGCTCGTCCGGCGTCGTGGATCCGGCCCGGGTCGAGGACTTCGACCCTGTCCAGCACGCCGGCTATCTGACAGGTCCCGATGCCGCGTCGCGTTGTTGCGCTGATACGGCCTGCGCGCGCACGACTTGGCTGGCCGCGCGGACATTCGCCTCCCAGCCGATCCGCCCCGCACCGGCTCGCGATGGCCTGAGCCGCGCGCCGCCCGTCGCCTGATCGCGCGGCCAAACTCTCTCATTCGGTTCGCAATTCTGGCTGAGCGCGCCGGGGCATGAGCTCCGGGCGGCGTCGGCCCCATCGGACATGGCGATCATGCTGTATTCCTCGCGCTTCAAGACCACGATGATCCTCGGGGTCTGTCTCGTTGGCATCTTGCTGAGCATCGTCAATATCGTGCCCCGCGGCGTGCTGCCGGCGTGGGTGCCGCAGCCTCGTGTCAATCTCGGCCTCGACCTCCAGGGCGGGTCTTATCTGCTGCTCGAGGTCGACATGGATTCGGTC